>JAIRWJ010000106.1 GCA_031269065.1 Rickettsiales bacterium | reverse complement strand
ATACTTGTTTTAACCCCGAATTATCAGCAAAAATATATAAATTTGAAAGATATATGTTAAATTTATATATACCACCAGTATATATTTTTTCATAAAAAATACACCTTATTTTAGATATTGACAATATAAATAACCTAAATACTATGTAATCACAATGATTATTATTCATCATTCCATAGTATCATTGGATTAATATTATTTTTTATTGAGAAAATATATTAATTAATTTTTTCCTTTATTTATTATTAGAAAGACACCGGAAACGGTGTCTTTTTTGTTCTCTGATTAGTGTTGAATCCTTTTAAAAATCTAGAAATTTTATGCAAAAAGTATTCAAGAATTAGCTGGAATGGGTGGTATAAATCTGTATGATCTAGACCGTTTTATTCCGGGCATTTTTTTAATTCTATTCCCTCACCTATATCTCCAAAAGAAGCTTAAATGGAACCAGGCCATCCAAATATCCTATATTCTTCTCTCTCTTCTAGGACCAATTTCTTGACGATTACGGGCACTCGATGTCTTGGTAAGAACTGCAAAACTAATATCGCAGCAGTCAATATCGCCACAGCGGACAGACATAGATGTCATAGGTTAGATAGGCTATTTAAAATATTTGGAATCTGAGACCAGCTTTGGATTTCATTCCATAATTTTTCCTGTCTGACAGGGAAAATTTAAGTTCAGTGTTGTTATCAGAACACTTGTTCTGGTATCAAAATCATGGCTATGAATTTTGTCTGTTTTATCTTATATATATGGCCAAGACCCGCATATAGCAGTGAATTTATGCCGCTTACAGTAATAGCACTTTAGTACTAGCAAATTGCCGAGACCCAGAGCTTGTTTCTGCTATTCCATCACTGTTTAGTGTATATTGTTGGAAAATTGGCAATTAAGAAATTCACAAATAACCCCTTGATTTTTTCAATGGATTTAGTATCTACATTTCAGATATTTTTATAGATTTCGAAAGGATTTTGGAGTGGGAACAAAGAACAATCCAAAGAACAGGGTTGGAGCCAGTAAAAATAAGGTCTTCGGAGGCAAGGAGATAGAACCCGCTGTGTTTTACGATTTTGAAAAGGGGGCCAGGTATTTGTCTGCAAAAATTACAAAAACGAACGACATAATTTGTGGCGATGATGGTAAACCATTGAAGTGGAAGGACATACCTGGTGAATAGCAGCTCCTGGGGAGCTGCGGCATTTAAGTTTGTAAAGGTAAAAAATGAAAAAAGGGGGAGAGGACTATTTTCGTCGTATGCTGTGGTTTATCTGCAGGATACCGTTGTTGGGTCTAGGAAGTTTCTTTTTATTCAGCCAGAGATGTGAGCTGTGGGCCGAAGAGACTAAGGAATATTTGGACTGTCAGAATACTGCCCTTATAAAGGAGGTGACTAGTAAGGAGAGTCTGGATAGTCTGCAGGAGAAATATATCAAACTTTTGCAGCCACCTAGCGCCAGCAATATGGGTGAGCTATTTGTTCCGCTTAAGAAAAGCGGGGATCTGGAGGAAGGTTTTCTAACCTGCGATTTTACGAGTGGTAGTATCTTTGAATGTGAAAGTTCTAGGCTCTGGAGTAGTAGCAACAGCGGCTGTACTGAGACAACCAAAATAGATGGAGTCGATGTGGAAATAACGGACTGTGCAAAATTTGATATTCAGAATGAAAAAGGAACAGAAACAACAACAGAGAAGAAGGCCTGTTATCCACAAAATCATATATGCAACAAATATAGGGAAGATATATTTAACAACTACTATGGCATCAGCAGTTCATATTTTGAAAATGGGACGACAGGTAAAATCGTCATATACAAAAAAAATGTTGTTTCCGAGGGTGGCAGCAAGAACTGCAGCCTTGTTAAATTTCCCTGTGATTTTAGATTAAAAAATGAGTCCCCTGGTGACGGGAAAAACATAGTATTCAAGGATTCTACTAGTGCCAGTGGCAAGAAATTTATTGCGAACATACTTGCCGGACTTGGTAACAAAGCGTTTTTTAAACTCACCGGTTCCTGTAGAAAAAGTGATGGAGCTGCTTGTACTAATATTTTGAATGGGCCTCATTACTATAAATATGTAAATGGCACGTCTCTAGACTCGGGAACAACTATTTACTATTTCAAAAAGAATATTGACTACTCTAACATGGGTATTCTTTGCAATAAATATCTGCCAATTTGCCAGGATATGGATATTGGCGATAATTTTTCCAAGGCTTTATATAACAATAGTGATAGTGACAATAACTTCGGATCCCGAAAGAGTTTTTACTCTGATGCCTATAAAGACAAAGTTCAAGAGGAAAATCTGTGGTTTACTAACAATAATAACTTTATAAACTACATCTGTCTGTCAGTCAGTAAGAATGGCGACGGTAGCGCCGACAAAGATATAGGATATTGTTCCGATCTCAATGAAAACATGGACAATCTAAAATATCCAAATGGATTGGAGACCATGGGACAAATAGCCAACGGCGCCTTGACCAAAGTACCCAACTGCTATCTAAAAAGCTGCAGCGACCTAACCCCAGATGAACTTTCCAAGATAGTCGCAAATGGTAAAAGAGACAAGAAGTATTGTAGTGAGTACTATTGGCTATCAAATCCAAAAGGATTTAAGTATTTTCCGAAGGAAAATCCACCGTACTGTTCCAACGTAGAAACTGTTTCCGGCAAAGGGAATCAACTAGTTTTTCGAGAAAATATTTATGAATATGCAGAATGTAACACAGGCGCCGATGGGTCTCCAATCACCGATAGTGCAGGAAATTGTACAAGCTTCAGAAACGATAAAACTTACTATAGCTATGGAGGTGGCCTAAGTAAAGAAAGAGATAACTGTTACCTGAAAAATTGTTATTCCCTTAGCAGTGGTGAGAGAAAGCTGGTCGCCGAGGCAAGATTCACGAGCATAGGCTTTGAGCTCGAAAGGGCCTATGGGCTGCAGGGTGGCAGTGGGATTGAAACCACCTATAATGCGTCTAATATTCCAGTCTACTGTGATAACGGCTTTTTGTTCGTAAAAGATGTTGACGGTTTCAGTGACTTTGACTACCTGAACCTAAATCTGATACCATGCTTCGAACTGAGCCCTGAACAACTAAAGGCAATGACCACAAACATTGGTATGATACTTTTTACAGATATTCTAAAAAGCTACAACACAAACAATGTTTATAAATTCTGTAGGACTCACTATATTCCACTAGACAGGATTGGAGGCGACTATCACGACAAATACACCCTGTTTTTGGAAACCATGATTAGTATAGCCAACGAAATCAATAAAGTTGTTCAAAACAGCGAATACTCTGCATATTTTGCTAAGAGTACACTTGGGGATCTTGGCACCTATAACAGCAAGAAAGCAAGTGATTCTATTTTTGGCCTCGCAGGGGAAACAGCCTCCAACTATAGAAAAGTTTCCTTTAGCCACAGTAGTCTGAATAGTTTTACGGAAAAAGTAAACTACGGAAATGTCTGCAAATATGTAGACAACAATTTCCTGTACTACAACGCTGATCTGGAGTCATACAATACCACGCGCATCAAAAACAATAAAAAATTGTCCAATGTTTTGGGCAGGGTAAAAAGAAAAAACACGTCCTATGCAGAATGTCTGGATGGAGCGACTGCCGATAATAGTAAACCCTATAATCCAGTCGATTCAAACACCCCCGATGAATGTAAAAACTGCGTGACAGCAGATGACCAAGGAAAATGTCTCTATGAAATTGATAATTGCAAAGTATATGCCTATAACTATGGGTGTAAGAAAGACCACTGTTCTGGAGATAGTTTAAAATACTGCGAAGAGGAAGATAAGGTTATCGAAAAGATTGTAGACTGTGGAAAATATAAAGCTGAGTCAGGCGGTGGCTCTGAAAACTACCTGGATTGTAGACTTTACTATAGTGCGAACACCAATGAAAAGAAAATATTTGAAGATTTCAAGAATGCTATAGGATCTGATAAAATAGATACTATAAAAACTGCCTGTGATGCCATGATGCCTATAGTAGACAGTAGGCCAGAGGTCGTACCAGATACCCTATCTAAGCTTATAAAACCCTATAAAACAAGTGGTTCATCCTCGGGCGCCGGAAGCTCATCTCCTGCTAAGAGCGACCTTGAGAGATATGGTTGTATCAAGTTTGACGCTCCGTCCGATAATTATGGTCTCTATGGCTGCAAGATACCAGGAGATAATAGTAGCTATATAACCGGATCTTTGACCTCTTCGACTGCCATCAACGGAATGGATTTAAATAGTTTTAGCAAACCTAAGGATGCCAAGATTAAATTAAATGTATGTTCTAGGTATCCAAAAGATGTCACAAAGGATGGAAATTGTGGTAATCGGGAAGGAAGTGTCTATTCGGATAAATGCGTAAATATTGGTGACTCCGGAGAAGCGACTCTCGAAGATACTAGCGACAATTTTTGGTTTCTCTCGGAATCATCCGGAGGCAGTAGATTTCGTACTGAGAATAGGACAAAGAGGGACATTCTGGTTTTCAGAGATTTTCATACCTACCACTATTGCTACTCGGACAAGAAGAGAGAGTTTGATGATGGCGCCAGCGCTGCGATTATATCCGGAGAAGGAGCCATAATTGGAGGTACTGTAGCTCTCGCTGTATGTCCAGCAAGCTGTGCAGGTAGTCTTCTATTTTTTCTTGTTTGCACCGGCGTCTGCAGCGCAATAACAATTGGAGTCTCAATTGGAATATCTCTCGGGGTCAGATCTGATCAATGGAAAATAAATCTCCAGAACGATTTGCAAATTGCTCGTGGCTATAACAGCGTTGAGGGCTATGAAGAGAAAGGTTTTATAGGTAAAGCCTTCATAACCGACAACAATAACTACATGTATAGATTCTACCCTAGATATGAGAGTATAGAGGATGATCTGAAAAGCAAGCTAGAAAATAATCTAAGTGGAGAAAATAGGTTTTTTCATGGCAACACGACTGGTAGCGAGATAATAAAAAAGTGCAAAATTGGTAAATTGTTCGAAGATGAAAATAGCTGCGCCGGCGGAAACGAATGCGACTACAAGTATGTCTATAACAAGCTCAATGAGGACGGCTCCTCCAGTGAAACATGCTCCGAAACCAATCCAAGTAACTGTCTTCATGAAACCCAGAAAGCCTGTCTCAATGCCTATGGTGTCAGTTTTATGAATAATTCAAATATAGACGAAGATTTTTTGACGAGAACCGGAGGTTTTTTGAAGAAATTTACGAGTGGCGACATACTGAAGGATGGCTGGGGCAAGTCTAGCAACAAAGATGATCGAAACTATGTGCCGGTTGAAATAGTTTATTTTACGAAGGACAAACAAACCCAAGCTGCTTTACAGGCAAACGAAAAATGTAAATTAGGAGCCTATGGGGATCCAATAGATGACCTATCTAGGTGCAGAGGTTTCGAGCATAATGGAGTCTTCTACACAGAGAGTCAAATGGCCAAAATGCCTCTGCTGACATCGCCATTCCTCTTCTACACTCTGATAACACCGAGAAACACCCCGGAACTATTTGATCCGACTCTGATAATAATCAATTACTATCACTTTTCCAATCTAAACAGTGCAAAGGACTATAACCTGCCGAGTGATGTGATTCTGGATTTCTTCAACCCTAAAATTAAATTTGACTACTCATTTCTGGGGGGTGTTAGCGATCCGGATTTTGTGAACACTTTGGCTAATCAAAATAATTTTACCACTGAAATAAAAGCTACTGAAGATTACAGTTATCCCCACATACTCAAATACAAGAGCAACAGCATTAGCGAGAGAGATTATAAATATGTCTTGCATAAAACCTATAACAGCGGCATACATGACGAGTTTATACCTGTGGTCTGTGTCTACAAAATAATGGCTATGCCAGAAAATGGCACTGAAAATATTTTTCTAGATTTGGAAACGTGTTCTGGCACCGGCTGCCTTACGAAGAGTGAGGGTCACTCCTTCATAGTTGTAGACAACAATGTGGCATGCTACCCAAGAAGACCTCTAGAACTTAAAGAATTTATATTAAAACCCGATGAAGGCATAACCTACAAGAAGTCATTTATAAATGTGTACATAAGACCGGCTGGCAAAACATATAACGAACTCAAAGGCAATGTCGCCTACGAATTTAGAAAGGGGGATAGCATACAGATAGAAGATAAGGGAGAGAACACTATTCAAGGCTTTGGTCTGAATTTCACGAGAAGCTACTGTTCCAAGATATATCGTGATTACTACATATATCTAGATCAAATAGCAAGAGAAAGAGTTTCTCCAAACAAAGATATTGCTAAGATTAACAGACTCGCAAAGAACATACAGACAATTGAGAGCACGATTATTCCTGACTGCAGTGAAGAGGATGGTGTGGCCAGCGACGTACTTATAAACGCCCCTGCAATGAAGACTTTCAAAGAAACCGATGGAGTAGCAGATAAAATAGTTTCAAAGCAAACTGCTCGTATTATAAAGTACAGCGAGAGTTATGGTGGTCACAATGAGGTATGTGTCAGTGACCCAGACATTAATAAAATATTTGAGCTGCGCAAGCAGTTTGGCATGGGTGGTGATGAAATGCCGAAAGTTTTGGTGTTCAAGGACAAAGCAAACAGAAAATTAAAAACGAAGTGTGTCCTGAATAGCCTAAGCATGAGCAATGAAAAATGCCTTGTAGCTAATACGGTTTACATTTACTGTGGTGAAAATGAGGCTGGTTGCCAGGAAGTTCTGAACATAGACACCTTTGAAAAGGTGCTGATCAGAACCATCAACTGTAGAAACTATTTGGGCCAAGGAATAAATGAAAACAACATAAAATATATCCAAGCCTGTTTTAGAGGAGGCTTTAATAGTTCTAAAAATATCTACGACAAAAACGGAAATGAGGAAAGTTCATGTGCCTGCAGGACTATTAGTAGTGGGGAGTTTTTTGAAGAAAGTCTATTCAGCTCGCGCGTGATGACCTCAAGAGAATATGGTCTCTGCGTTGATCTGGAAAAACCCACCATATGCCCCGCAGTCAGGTACTATGATTCGTCAAAAAAATATTCTGATGATGGGCTGGCACTGGATAAAACGGAAGACGAGTTGATGGAAGGTGAAATAGGCGACTATGAGCAGCATATATGGAGAACCGACGAAATGCAGGTTGGAATTCTGCCGGCTGTTTTCTACAGCAGGACTTTGGGACATGCCGAATTTCCAGCTAGCGTCTATTGTAGTGTAGATAAACCGCCGTATGAGAACGACGAGGACAAAAATGAGAAATATTTTGATGAGAACTGTATAGGAGGCAAAAAAACCATAGAAGGCGAGTGCATAGGATTCTGGAAACAAAATGGAGAAAACGCACCTCAGGCTATATGTACAGTCAGAGACAGAGATGATGGAACAACTCTCTACGAATACGAACTACTCAAGGCTGCCGATGTCGAAAACTCCTCCACTAGGAATAAGTATGAATGCATAAGATACAATTGCCCAGGCATAGGCTATGATGATCTCAATCACGAAGTGGTGGACGAAAAAGATATCGATGACAAGACAGCAAACATGTTCACTGCAATGGAGATAAACAGCTACGCAAATGTGTTGCTGACAGACTACAGATCCTTCTCCCATAATGAAGAAAGAGATAGCAGAACGGTGGACTCCAGAGGGTCTACCAACGGATTTGCTATATGGAAGGATACGGTATCTTCGGACTTTGCCCAGTTGGTTACCAGCAGTCAGTGTCTAACTGGCTTTGCTCCAGCCCAGACTAGCTACAATATAAAGTTGGGAACGGAATATGATAGTGATACAGTAAACTATGATGATATTGAAAGTAACTACGACAAAGTACTTACATTATATAGGGAACAGAAAGAGAAAGCCGATAGCAAGTCCTCGCTAATGCTTCCAAAAAGGCGGTGCAACCAGAAAGGTAGATGGCTAACAGTACAGGACATATATAATGGAGGTCTGATAAACAAAAGTGACCCGAACAATAACTATTACTACGATGATCCAGACAATTTTTGGATGACCGTCCTTGCTAACGATCCCAACAGTGGTGCCACCGACAATCCGGACAAATATGGTGATAGATATTGCGAAAGACTGGTGTGCAGAGCAATGGAAACTAAAAACGAAAATATATACCT
>JAIRWJ010000099.1 GCA_031269065.1 Rickettsiales bacterium | reverse complement strand
GACAACTCTGGCAGGACAGCGAGCTGTGCTGGTGAATGCGAGGAAGTCTATCTCGAGCTTTAAGCTTCGGGAGGCAACCCCTATAGCCTGCAGGGTCACTCTTCGGGGCAAAAAAATGTATGAGTTTCTGACAAGACTAGTCTATATAGCTCTGCCGAGGATTAGGGACTTTAGAGGTTTGTCATACAAAGGTTTTAACCAGAGTGGCCACTACAGTTTTGGTCTGAAGGAATTCACAATTTTTCCGGAGATTGATTTGGATAAGGCTTATAAAATTATGGGTATGGACATTAGTATAGTGACTAGCGCCAAAAGCATAGAAGAATGTAGGATGCTGTTGCTTGAACTGAATTTTCCTTTAAAGTAGGAGAAAAGAATATGGCAAAAGTAAGTGCGATAGATAAAAACAAAAAGAGAAAGGAGAAAATCGAGAGATTTGCTGCCAAGAGGGCGGAACTCAAGAGGATCTCCGAGGACGAAAGCCTGGCAGCGGATGTTAGGGTAGGGGCTATGATAAAGCTCTCCGAGTTGCCTCGAAACTCGTCCAAAGTTAGGTATAGAAACAGGTGTGAGCTGACCGGTAGGCCAAGGGCGTATCATGGATACTTTGGAGTGTCTAGGATCATGCTCAGAAAGTTGGCCTCCCAGGGTAGAATTCCGGGTTTAAAAAAATCAAGTTGGTAGGTGAAATATGAACCATTTAGTGTCCCAGTTGGTTACCTGTCTTAAAAATGGACAAATGGCTAAGAAAAGAAGGGTGACTACGCCCAGTTCTAGGTTGAAGTTAAATATTTTGGAAATTCTGAAGAAGGACGGTTTTATTAAAGAATACAGGATGGATAGCAACGGTAGTTTTGACTTTATAGAGGTTGTGCTGTCCTATAATGGTCTGCAGCCGTCCATAAAGGAAATTGAAGTGATATCCAGGCCTGGCCGGAGGGCCTATTCTGGAGTTGACGATATTCCAGTGGTCTACAATGGGCTGGGAGTTATTATTTTGTCAACCCCAAGGGGTGTTATAACAGACTATGATGCCAAACGTCTCAACGTTGGTGGTGAACTTTTACTAAAAATATTTTGACGGAGTTTTGTGACCAGCAGAATAGGAAAGTTACCGATAAAGATTCCAAATGACTTGGGGGTCAGCGTAAGCGAAACTATTGTGACCCTGAAGAAAAAAGATAGGGTGAAGACCTATGATTTTGGGGATAGAGTTGATGTGGTATTTGAGAATAATCAATTGGTAGTTCGGGAGAAGGAAAATATGGCTGGGAGTGTGGTTTTTTCTGGTCTCCATAGAAGTAATCTCAATAATATTGTTAGAGGGCTTACCGATGGATTTAAGGTGGTTTTGGAGTACAATGGGGTTGGCTATAGAGCTGTTGTGATCAAGGATATGTTAGTTCTTGGATTGGGTTACAGTCATGACATATTTGTGAAGATTCCGGTTGGCCTGACTGTTACTCCTGAAAAACCAAATTTGGTGATTGTGCAGGGCGACGACCGGGAGGCTGTTGGTAATTTTGCCTCCAGGATTATTTCTCTGCGGACCACCGAGCCCTACAAGGGTAAAGGTATTAAGTATAAGGATCGAGAGATCCTTAGAAAAGAAGGTAAGAAGAAATAGAATGAGTATTTATGAAGACAGAACTGGTAGAAAGAAGAAAGTTTAGAAACGCTTACAGGATCAGAAAACATAACAGGGATGGGAGGCCCGTGCTGAGTGTTTTTAGAAGCAACAAACATATCTATGCCCAGGTTGTGGACTCTGATGGTAGGGTTCTGGTCTGTACCTCGTCTAAAACCGCCTCTCTGGCGGAGAAGACGACAGGCAAGAGTGGAATTGAGATAGCTGAACTTGTAGGTGAGGAACTTGCTAGGAATTCAAGCAAGATTAGTCTGACGAGGGTAGTTTTCAACAAGGGGCCGTATCTCTATGCTGGCAGAGTTAGATCTCTGGCAGAGGCTGCTAGGAGGAATGGTCTGGATTTTTAGTTTGAACAGAATTAAGAGGATTTATGTACAGAAATAATAAGGAAATGACAGATCTCGTAGAGAAGTTGATCTGTGTTGGTAAAGTTTCTAAGACCACCACCGGAGGTAGGAGGTTATCTTTTGCCGCGCTGGTGGTGGTAGGAGATGGCAAAGGTAGGGTTGGTTTCGGAACAGGTAAAGCTAAGGAAGTTGGCGATGCCAGGAATAAGGCTCTAGAAAATGCAAAGAGGTCTATGATTAGAATCCCTCTGAAGGAAGGCAGGACAATACACCATGACTGCGAAGGTAAATTCGGCCGTGGTCACGTCATTCTTAGGCCGGCTGCTGCCGGCACCGGAATAATTTCTGGTGGTCCTATGAGATCCATATTCGAGTGCCTGGGTGTGCAGGATGTAGTTTCTAAGTCTCTGGGCACAAACAATTCCTACGGAATGGTTTTAGCCACATTTGAGGCTCTGAAAGGCACAAACTCTCCAAGAAATGTCGCTGACAGAAGGTCGAAGCATGTGAGCGAAATTGTTCGGAGAAGAAATGTAGTAGCAAAGGGAACACCGGATCCAGAAAATATGCCTAGCGATGAGCTAGTTGGTGGAGACTTTCCTGGAACCGAAGAAGAGCATTCTGGTACTAGTAGCCTCAGCAGTGGTGAAGAGGACAGTCAGAAATCTACGGACAGTACCAACGATGAAGGTGTTGCCGGCGATAATTTCAGTACAACGACCTTCGGCGAAGTTGACAAAGCCGGCGGTGGTGAACAGGGAAAGGAGTAAATATGACGCAGAGACTTAGGCTACAGAAGTTTGAAGAGCTGGCCGATAAGGTTGTGCTGGTGGAGCGAACCGGAGGAGAATCCGGTAGGACTCAGCGCCAGAAGGATACTCTGAAGGGCCTTGGGCTCAGGAACAGAGGGGCCAAATCCGAGATTCGGTGCACCAGAGATATCTATGGCATGCTGTTGAAGGTATCCCATATGATTAGAGTTATTTACAGGGATTGCATATGAAATTGAATGAACTATCAAGTATCGCAAATAGGGGCAGGAAAAGAGTTGGCCGGGGTATCGGATCCGACCGGGGTAAAACTTCGGGTAGAGGCCATAAGGGTCAGAAGGCTAGAAATGGTGCGAAGATAAAGGGCTTCGAGGGAGGTCAGGCGCCTATCTATAAGAGATTACCTCACAAGGGGTTTACAAATATTTTCAAAAAGCACTATAGAATACTCACTACTGACAATATTTTAGACTTTATAGCCAGTGGCAAACTGAACGGCGATGAGCCTATAACCAAAAAAATTCTTTTTGCAAAGGGAATTACCAAAAGAGACGAGAAAATTAAGCTCCTGGCCGGCAAAAGGCCTGTCACCGAAACATTCAGAGTCGAGGCCGATGGGGCTTCGAAGAGTGTTCAAAAATATCTGAAATAAAAATGGTCTAGAAAATGAGTTCTGAACTTAGAGAAAGGATACTTTTTACGTTGTTTATTCTGATCGTCTACAGGATCGGAACGTTCATCCCCCTGCCCGGCATAGACAGCGGGATAGTGAACGATTTTTTCAGCAAAAGTACGAATTCCATATTGGGTATGATAAATACCTTCTCCGGAGGAGCTTTCCAGAGGATGAGCATCTTTTCCCTTAACATAATGCCCTACATAACGGCTTCCATAATAATACAGCTGATGACTTCTATGTACAAGAGTCTTGAGGATCTGCGAAAGGAAGGTGAGCTTGGTCGGAGGAAGCTGAATCAATACACAAAGTATCTAACCCTGGGTCTTGGCTGCTTCCAGTCTATAGGTATATACTATGGCTTCTCTAATCTGGAAAATTCTGCCTTTTTGAGCAACTCCAAGATCTTTTTGTTTACTACTGTCTTCACTCTACTTGGAAGTACTATGTTTCTCATGTGGCTCGGAGATAAAATAACAAACCAGGGCATAGGCAACGGAATTTCATTAATAACCACGACTAGCATAATTGCCGAATTACCAAGTAACCTGTTGAAGATATTGCAGATCACAAGGTCGACCAGATATTCCGTAGGTCTGTTTATATTCTTATTCCTGATTTTCCTGATTATATTCATAGTTTATATGGAAAAGGCTATGAGGAATGTGAAGATACAGTATCCTAATAGGAGTTTGACCAGAATAAAAAACGATGATTCCTACATACCACTGAAGATAAACATATCTGGAGTTATTCCTCCTATATTTGCAAGCTCTGTGCTTATGTTTCCACTGGGCATACTGCAGTTCTTCAAGCCGGCCGTAGCCATGAAGCTGTCTACCTATGTGCAGAAGGGAGGACTACTCTATTCACTCATATTCACAGTGGCTGTTATGTTCTTCTCTTTCTTTTACTCAGAGATAGTCTTTAATACGGAAGAGTTGGCTGACAATCTAAAGAAAGGTAATTGTTTCATCCCTGGTCTGAGACCCGGAAAAAGTACGTCTGACTATTTCAATGTGATTATGGGAAAGCTGACAGCCATTGGCTCGGCCTATCTGGTCTTTGTCTGCATAGTACCGGACATAATTTTCAAAAGACAATCCGTTACAGTCTCTATAGGGGGTACAAGCCTGTTGATTGTTATCAATACCATAATAGAGCTAATAACCCAATTTCAGGCCTTTGTTTTCTCTGAAAGATATAACAGTGTCAGCAAAAAAAGAAAAATGTTAGTAAAATAGGTATTGTCGTGGTTAAAATAGTTTTTATAGGACCGGCTGGTTCTGGTAAGGGTACTCAGAGTGCTCTGGTGAGTAAATACTACGGTATTCCGGTTATATCCACTGGTCAACTTCTCCGTAAAAGAGTGAAGGAAGGTGATGACTTTGGTACTTACATAAGCAGTCTCATTAACAAAGGTATTTATGTCAGTAATGACATTATTTTGAGTCTTCTCTCGGAGAGATTGGCTAAAGATGACTGTTCCAAGGGCTTTATCATCGATGGTTTTCCTAGAAACGTGGAACAGGCTGTGATGCTAGGAGAGCATTTAGGTCTCAATGGTATAGATGCGGCCATAGTTCTTAATGTTCCCCGAGAAATGTTATTCGATAGGGTTTCCGGTCGACATGAATGTGGTACTTGCAGTACTGTGTACAACAAGTTTTTTTGCAAGCCAAAGATAGAGGGTGTCTGCGACATATGCGGCTCCAATGACCTTCTGATGAGGGATGATGACACTGATATGGAAACTATAAATAGAAGACTTGATACCTACGAGAACATGTCGAAGGCCATGGTTGAATACTACACTGAAAAAAACTTGATTTATTCCGTCGATGCTATAAGAAGTATACAAAAGGTGTTCGAGGATGTCAGGACTATATTGGACAGTCTAGTTGTTAACAACAAAGTTAATGAGGTGACAGTTGGCTAGAATAGCTGGTGTAAATATACCCACAAGTAAGAGGTTCGTTATAGCGCTGACCTACGTCTATGGAATAGGAAGAAGTAGAGCCGAGGACATCTGTGATAGGTTAAAGATAGATAAGAGGCTAAGGACCAGCGAAGTTAGTGATGAAATTATGACCAGTGTCAGAGATTTAATCAACAAGCAGGCGGCCAGCGATGACCCCTCAAAGGTTGGTCTGGTTGAGGGTGACCTTCGGAGGAAAGTACACTCCGACATTAAAAGGCTGACAGAGTTGGGCTGCTATAGAGGAATTAGGCATATTAAAAAACTGCCGGTGCGAGGTCAAAGAACCCATAATAATGCCAAGACAAAACGTGGCAAAAGGGTTCCAATAGCGGCTAAGAAAAAGTAGGAGTATTCATAATGGTGCAGAAACAAGAGAACACGGACAGGACACGTGGCAGGAAAGGTGGCTCCTCCTCTAATAAGAAGAGAAGGAATATAGTGGTCGGTGTGATTAATATCACATCTACATTTAATAATACCATAGTTTCCATTTCCGATACCCAGGGCAATGTTATTGCCTGGGCCTCCTCGGGTAAGATGGGTTTTAAGGGCTCAAGGAAGTCAACCCCATACGCGGCCCAGGTTGTTGTGGGTGGTGCAATAGAAAAAGCTAAGGAATTTGGTCTTCAGACCGCTGCTGTTGTGGTGAGAGGTGCTGGATCTGGCAGAGAGTCAGCTTTGAGGGCTCTCCAGGGTGCCGGAGTTTCCGTTATGTCTATAACGGATAGTACATACTACCCGCACAATGGCTGTAGACCTCCAAAAAGAAGAAGAATGTAATTAATTTAAGAGAAGAAGGATAGGTATGGCTGTTTTACAGGAAAATTGGAAGAATTTGATATTACCGGGCCCGGCCGCTGTGGAGCGTGTAGGTGGAAATAGGAATAGAGCAATAATTGTTTTAGAGCCTCTGGAGAGAGGTTACGGCACGACTCTGGGCAACTCGCTAAGGAGGATTTTGCTATCTTCCCTGAGAGGCTTTGCTGTTACCTCGGTGAGGATAGATGGTGTACTCCACGAGTACAGTGTGATTGGTGGTCTGAGAGAGGATGTGGCTGACATTATTATGAACATAAAGTCCCTCATTATAAATAAACCTACTCCAGCTCCCACGACACTAAAATTGAAGTTAAATAAGAAAGGACCCGCCTGCGCAAAGAATATCATTCTGAATAACGGCGTTGAGATTTTGAATCCCGATCTGGTTATTTGCCATATTGAAGATAGTAAGGTGAATTTGAATATAGAAATGACTGTGGAGTATGGCGCCGGCTATTCTCTTAGCGAAAATCGGGATGAGAGTACCAGAGATATTTCTGTAATATACATTGATGCTCTCTTCAGCCCAGTGAGGAGGGCGACATACACCGTGGAAAATGCCAGAATAGGGCAGCAAACGGACTACGATAAGCTGATTTTGGATGTGGAGACTAACGGAACTGTAGGACCAGAGACAGCCGTTAGCATAGCTGCAAGAATACTTCAAGCCCAACTCGGAGTCTTTCTAGGGCTTGGCTCCAGCGGCGAGTCTGGTGGAGCAGACCAAGATGGTGATGGTTCCATCACTTTGGATAGCATGGAATCCCATTTGAGTAAAAAGATTGACGAAATGGAACTATCCGTCAGGTCTTACAATTGCCTCATAGGCGAAGGAATTCGATACATAGGGGATTTGGTCAAAAAAAATGAGGCAGATATGCTCAGACTACCAAATTTTGGGAGGAAGTCTCTAAACGAGCTAAAGGAGAATCTGAAGACTTTGGGCTTGGGTTTTGACATGAAAATTGGTGATGACTGGATTCCTATAGACGAGGGTCCCACGGCTGGCAAAAAAAAGAAAAAATAATATTTGATTTGAGGCAATTATGAGGCATAAACTGGGTCACAGAAAGCTTAACAGGACAAGCAGTCATAGAAAGGCGATGCTGGTTAACATGGCAAATTCTCTAATAGAATTTAGGCAAATAAAAACAACTTTGCCGAAGGCAAAGGAGCTCAAACCTTTTGTGGAAAAAATGATCACTCTTGGTAAAAAGGATAGTCTAAGTAACCGAAGGCTTGCCATGTCTATTCTTGGTAGTGGGAATTCCGTTGTTTTACTGTTTGGTAGATTTTCTAAACAGTTTGCGACTCGAAACGGAGGCTATTTAAGAATACTGAAACATGGATTCAGAGCGGGTGACAATGCCCCGATGGCAATAGTTGAATTGGTTGAATAGGAGAATATTTATGGTGAATTTGTTGAACGAATTTAATGCTAGACAGGTTAGAGAATCTTCTAAGAGTTTTCCAGGCTACAGGCCTGGAGACCAGGTGAAGGTTAGCTATAAGATAGTGGAAGGTGACTCTTCTAGCAGAATACAGATTTTCGAGGGTGCGGTGATAGCTGTGGAGAGGGGCAGAGAAAGTTTTAACAGCACCTTCACGGTTCGTAAAATTAGCCATAATGTGGGGGTAGAAAGAAAATTTCCGCTTTACTCGCCGTTGGTCGAAAAGATAGAAATAGTTAAAAAAGGTATTGTTCGGAGGGGTAAGTTGTACTATTTGAGAAATTTGAGAGGTAAGTCTGCAAGAATAAAGAGTAAGAACAACGGCCCGGGACAGCAACGTATTAGCAAACCCACAACCCCTCAATAGACTTTGAATCAAAGGTGAACAATTCGAACGCCTCTGGCCAAGCTGTTTTTGTGGTCGATCCAGCCCAGGAATTGGCTGGTCGAATCGACCTGGTCATCGTGGACTCCGGCGGGAAAGTTCAGCAGCTCGCATCTGTAGTCGAATAGCCAGCCTTCATTTTTTTTTAGAAAGACTCTCCCGCTCTCGAAAAGAGGGGTCACACTGGCAAACCTTGTGGTTTTGTCTACTCCAACTTTGATAGCAATGACGTTACACCCCCTCAGATCCCTTCTTAGATCCTGGATAAGGGCTTGCCCGCTGGCCTTATCCTCTACCAACACACAGAGCGGCTTCCATTTTTTGACAAGCCTAATGGATTCTCGCCTGAGTTCCGGATATTCCAGCCATTTTCTGAAGACATCGAGCAAATAATAGTTATTTTCAAATTCGCTCCAGACAGTACAAACTGTTGGATCATTTTTTAGAGTGTTTTTGATGGCCGTATCAAAACTCAGATATATGTTTTCGAATCTATGATCTTCGGTGAACTCATGAAACCATTCGCATTTGACCATACCGTTGTCACTCGCCATAGGCTTTTGCTGGTATTGGGCACTAAAAAAGTAGCTACCCATGTCCAGTTTTATTTTTCCCATCTCTTCCTCCGATTCTCTCTCTGGAAATAAAAATTCCCCTCCTTTGACCTTTCTGCTGAAATTACCAACACTGACGATTCTGTCTTCCTCGAAACACACAGGTAGACTGAGATGAGTCCAGCCGGCCGGATCTCTAGCCAGTAGATGGCCCGTCAGATCATCGGCATGTAGGCGCTGCATAACAATTACAATTGAGCCATTTTTCTTGTTATCCAGCCTGCTGCTAAAGGTATTTCCGTACCAGTCCAACACTTTCTGTCTGTATTTGGCATTCATTATCTGCTGAGGGCTGTGAGGATCGTCGACTATTAGGATATTTCCTCCATAGCCAGTCAAAGTCCCTCCAACCGATGTCGCGAATCTATAACCATTTTGTGTGGTAGAAAATCTATGTTTTTCATTCTGATCCGCGCTCAATTTACAATTCTGAAAAATATTTCTAAACCAATCGCTCTGAACTATCAGCCTACAGTCCAGCGAATGCCTGAGCGCTAATTTTTCCGAATAGCTTGCAACTATTATTCTCTGGGTTGGGTCTTTACCTAAGATCCAAGCCGGGAAAGAAACACTGACACAAAATGACTTGAGATAGCGCGGAGGAATGTTTATTATTAATCTCTGAATAGTTCCATTGTTTACTCCTCGAAGAGCCTCGGCCAACGCATCTATATGCCAGTTATGTATGTATTTACTTCCGGGATTAACAAGATAAAAACTCCTCCGGATAAAATATTCCAGAGATGTTTCATATATATGTCTCTGCAGCTTTTTCAGTTCTATAAATCTCTTTAGATTAAGAAAGATTTTCCTAGTTTAGGCTATTTCTTCTTGGAGCGGAAGGACTATCTATATCTTTTTATTATTCTCTGAGGCTGAGCTTCCCTCACATAGCATATCAGCTCTGCATTTATGTCTCCGGTGTATTTTGAGAAGTCTCTGAGATCCATATTTTTAACATTTTTATAGTAACGCACACTGTACTTTTTCAGAAAATTCTTTATTCTCCCCTGTTCTAAAATTTTAGTTTCATTAGAGAAGAATTTAAATTTGCTAGATACGGTG
>JAIRWJ010000015.1 GCA_031269065.1 Rickettsiales bacterium | reverse complement strand
GGATTCAGCAAAAAGGCAGGCCGTAACAAACGCTGAAAACACAATCTATTCGGTCAAAAGGCTGATAGGCCGAAGGTTTAATGAAAAGGTTGTGCAGGATAGTCTCAGTAAAGTTCCCTATAAGGTATGCGGAGCTGGTAACGGAGATGCCTGGGTGGAAGTTCGGGGTGAAAAATATTCTCCTAGCCAGATCAGCGCCTTTGTTCTGCAGAAGATGAAGGAAACAGCCGAGACCTACCTAGGTGAAAAGGTTACGGAGGCCGTTATCACGGTTCCTGCCTATTTTAATGATTCCCAGCGGCAGGCGACGAAGGATGCCGGCAAAATAGCCGGACTGGACGTTAAGAGAATTATAAATGAACCTACAGCTGCGGCTCTGGCCTACGGACTGGATAAAAAAGGGAATCAAACCATAGCGGTCTACGACCTCGGAGGTGGTACCTTCGATGTGTCTATATTGGAAATGGGCGATGGAGTCTTTGAGGTTAAGGCTACAAATGGAGATACATTTCTTGGTGGCGAGGATTTTGATGCTAAAATACAGAAATTTTTAATAGACAGTTTCAAATCTTCCAATGGCATAGACTTGACTGGTGACAATTTAGCTATCCAGAGGCTTAAGGAGGCAGCTGAGAACGCAAAAAAGGAGTTATCTAGCACAACGGTGACGGAGATTTATCTTCCATATATAACCGCCGATGCAACGGGTCCAAAGCACATGAATATCAAGTTGACCCGGGCCAAGCTGGAACAGTTGACTGCCGATCTTATCGATAGGACCATGGAGCCCTGTAGAAAAGCGTTGGCCGATGCGGGTTTAAAATCCGGTGACATAAACGAGGTCGTTTTGGTGGGAGGAATGACAAGGATGCCAAAGGTTCAGGAAGTCGTTCGGGAATTTTTTGGAAGAGAGCCCCACAAGGGTGTGAACCCGGATGAGGTGGTGGCTGTAGGAGCCGCTATCCAGGGTGGTGTCCTCCAGGGTGATGTGAAGGATGTTCTTCTGCTGGATGTTACTCCTCTGTCTTTGGGCATTGAAACTATGGGGGGCGTTTTCACAAGGCTGATAGACAGGAATACGACTATACCAACAAAAAAGAGTCAGGTGTTCTCTACAGCTGAAAATAGCCAACCCGCTGTCACCATAAAGGTATTCCAGGGGGAAAGGGACATAGCCTCCTATAATAAATCTCTCGGAGAATTCACTTTGGATGGAATTCCGCCGGCCCCCCGGGGTATGCCTCAGATAGAGGTTACTTTTGACATAGATGCCAATGGGGTTGTTAACGTTTCGGCTATAGATAAGGGCACCAACAAGGCGCAGCACATAACAATACAGTCGTCCGGAGGACTAAGCGAAGCCGAGATTGAGAAAATGATAAAGGACGCCGAACTCAATGCAGCCAGTGACAAGGCTCGAAAAGAGCTGGTGGATGCTAGGAACCATGCCGATTCTTTGGTCTATTCGATAGAAAAGTCTATGACCGAACATGGTGATAAGCTGACCGAGGATGAGAAAAACAACATCAACAGGGAAATCGAAGCCACGAAAAAAGCTATGGAGAGTGATGATCTAGAAACTCTAAAGAATGCCACAGAAAAGCTATCAAATGCTTCCATGAAATTCGGAGAGAAAATCTATCAGGCTCAGCAGAACAACGGCGGGACCGCCGGAAGCACAGCAAACGACGATGGCTCAATAAATGGCGAGTTCGAAGAGAAAAAATAATTTAACCACCAACTAGCAATCCCCCAGATGGGTGTTGTGTAGAGGGCGTTTTAGGACCCTCTTGTGAGAGAATTAGATCCAGAGGGATGGGCACATCACTTTTTTCTGTTTTTGGAAAAAAATGGTATTGTGTTTTTTGAGTCTCTAGTTACTGCACCTAGTGATCCTATGTGTAATCGCTCCTCAAGGTCATCAAGATTCTGCTGTTGATTCACTCCATAGGCACTATCCAAGACAGTGTTTATCATCGCGGTGGCACGCGGTGGCATCATAATAATGTTTGGATCAGAATTTATATTCTGTTCCGGCTGTTGGCCAGCGAACTGGCTTTGTTGCTGCTGTCTCCCGAATAGTAAATTCCGTTCATTCATACTTCTGGTTTGTTCTGGGTTAGCCCGATTAATAACCACTGCCCGGGTTGGGTTTGCTCTAATAGCCCCCATCTGTTGTCCCGAAATTCCAGCTAAATAATTCTGACTCGAAGTTAGTACCGAATTCGAAAGTAGCGCTCTAGAGGCAGGGATAACTTGGGTCATGGTCTGGATCTGACCAGTAGTGACCCATAGGCTTGGCATAATAACCCATCCCTGTTGTCCTAAAACGCCTGGACTTGAGGAGGTTGACACTGAATTCAAAAGTAGTCCCCTGGATGCGGGAATAACTTGGATATATTCTATAGATGGTTGTGCATTTGAAGGCATCTGTGAATTATCTGGTATCATCTGTGGACTCTCCAAATACTGTATTCCAGCTACTGGTGCTGAACTCCGGGCACTCAAGATGTCGCTATAGCTTACTCTTGGAGATGGTATGTACCTAGTATTTGGGTTTTGCCGTTGCTCTGTAGGGAAAAAACTCCGTTCACTAGTACTTTCGCCATTCACAGGTGTTGGACCTAGAACAGTCAACCTGGTTGGTGCATTTTGGAAGTTAACCTGTGCATACTCCGGGAATGTCGGTCCTCCTGAAAAAGAATCCTGAGTTAATTCCTCCATAGTAGTTCCGGCTACTATATATCCATTTGTCCGAGGTACTGCAGCTGGTAACACTCCCGAAGGCTGTGGCTGAGGATACAGTCCTTCACCGACTGGTGCTGGACCTAGAGGTAGTACCCCGTAAGGTAGCATTGTAGAAGACGACGATCTCGGGATAATCTGAGGAACCCGTGCAAATGACGGCATTGTTGGTAACATCGTCTGCTGTAGCAGTGGCGGACGGTTCTCACTACTATTAGAACCATTGACCACCTGATTGCTGGGCGTCACAACTTCTCCATTGAGACTATGTGGGAAATCTTGATAGTTCCCATTTTCGAGACTTGCTCTCGTCAGATTCTGGTGTGATATCGTTCCATGATGATTCGGTGGATGCCCTGTAGGGGATTGTGGAGACAATAGTATTCCCGGCAGTGCCACCGGATTGTCAACATTCTCTGAAGGTTTGGTAGACAGTCTACTAAGTATTTTTATTCTTCCATCCGCACCGATTGGAGGGGTTGCTATAGCGTCTACATTGCGCTGTTCTATCTTTTTATCTTTCTCTCTATTTTTTTTGCTCTTTTTCCATTGTTCCTCTGAATGGTACGAAGCGGAAACAGATTCACGAAAACCTGTGAACACAAGGAGCACTAGGACGATTGCCCTAAAACATCTATAATTTTCCATCACACATCTACTATTAGGTAATAGCCTGCATGATACACTAATTTTTCCCAAAGGCAATGGTGAGATGAAATTTGATAAAAATTACTATCCTTCGTTGACCAGCATTAAATTTTCGCTATTCCAATACTTCATATAGTATTTTTAATAAACTTTATGTTAATTTTTTTCGTAAAAATACTTGACATGAAATTTAATTCGAATATCTTATCAGATGATTTTATTCAAAAATATGGAGATTCTATGAAACTAAATAAGAAATTAACTCTATTCCTAATGGGAGTGCAGCTGTACTGTTTTGTTGGAAAAGTAGAGGCAAGCAGTTCGTTCTCTGGTGGCATTGATACAATGCCTCTGATGGGAGGACGAGAACAGGTAGCCCCACGAATAGGTTTTATAGGCAGAGGTCTATCCTATCTTGTAAAATTACCGGGGATACGGAACGTGCTTGGCTGTCTCCTAAGTAGTTGTGGATGGTTGATAGATGTAGCTGGTGATGAGGTAGGTGGAGAAACAGATGAGATACTAAACACAATCGGAGGAGGTCTTATGGTAGCCGGAAAAAAGATAACAGCCGTAGAAACCGAGGAGGAATCTCAAGAGAAGGACGGCGAAGATGAACCGGAAGATAATGGAGAGGAAGAACAAGGGGAAGGAAACCACGAATCCTAGAAAGACAGTGAAAATTGTGGTAACAATTACCTGAGCTAATGATCGATCTGTGCCCACTGTCCTGATATTCGGCAGTGGGCACTGTTTTGTCTAAATTGATTGGTTAATGATGACCAATAACTCCCCGGCAGCTAGGCTGATACTTACCCTATCATCGTCGGCTACATTGGATATTCCATTCACGAAGCCAAAGGGAAGATTGGCTTTCTCCAGTAGCCACCTTGTACCAGCGCAGTTTAGATTCTGAATGTCTGTCAGAGGAACCAGAGAGAGAGTTTTTCTTTGGATATTGTCGAGGACTAATTTTTCCCGCACCAAAAATAGTTCTTCTCCGGAGGCTGTGATAATTTTCGCCCTGATTTCTCCGGGTATTTGTCTCAAAGTTAGAATATTACAAATAGTGTGGTCTATTCTACCGCCAACAACACCAGTCAGAACAATTTCATCTATTTCCATGTCCGGTTTCTCTAGAAAATATCTGAGAGCAAAGGTTAGATCCGACTCATCTTGGTTATCTTTAAAAATTATCTGGCTGCTAGGCCTGTATTTTTCGAGAAGGTCCTTTCTGGCCGAATCCAGGTCCCCCAGGATAAACGTAGGTTGATAGTCCCTATAATTATCACAAAGCTCATTAAGGCCGCCATCTACGCACACTATATGGTCAAAATTACTAAAAAACTCTGAAGCAAATTTGTTTCCTAGACCTCCGTTGGCTATAAATAATAATTTCATAGACTGCCACTCTGTTTAAAAATATGGCCAATTGATAGATAGTTTTTTGTTTTTTTCAATTGCAGAAATAGGGTCATGTTTAGTTAGCACAGAAAGAGAATTTTAGGAAATGAAAATAGGGCCCCCTCTTCCCAGAGCCCAAAGAGGGCTCAAAGGATGGAGTAAGTAAAAAAATATACATTAGAAAAACTATTTACCGGAACTTTCCTCTTAGGAACTTTCATCTGAGGACGAGCTTCCGGAACTTTCTGAGGAACTTTCCTCTTTAGAACTTTCGGGGGAGTTGGGGAGACTTTTTTCAGGGCTCTTCTCGGGACTCTTCGGGGAAGAAAGTACATTTCCGGCACCGCTATCACCGAACAAAGCATTCTTGTTGGTCTCGTAGGTCTTTTTTATTATTTCTCTTACTAACAGCAGACAAATTATGTTTGGGATGGCTATGGACATATAGAGGACGTCGGCTATCTTCATGACATCTTCGGGGTTTGTGAAGGCAGAAGATAAGATTAGCAGGAATTGTATCAGAAAATATATGATAGTGGTTTTCTTACCGAAGTAGTGCTGGTACACATTTTGCGCATTGAAGGCCGAGCTTATGCATAGGGACAACGAAAGCATAGGAATTATCACACAAAGCACATAGGGAAACCAGGAAAACGCTGTGGAGAATGCGTTCTTTACCATTACAATACCACTGTCACTCACAGCTGGATTCAAATAGATGCCGCTTGATACTATTATAAGTCCCGTTGCCAGACACACTATGCCAACAAATAGTGGGTTCATTGAACCGAGCCCAGCTGGCTTTACTATGTTATCCGACTCCATGGCGGCGTAGGGCGTTGTGGCAGTACCAAGTCCAGCTTCGTTCGAAAATGTACCCCGTTGAACGCCCGTGCACAACGCTCCAATTATGCCTCCGGTCGCCGATTTCAGTCTGAAGGCTTCTCTGAGCATAACCCATATGGCTAAAGGCAATCGTTTCAGGTTGAACAGAAGAATTACTATGACAGATATAAGGTAACTACCACAGATAGCTGGAAGCAGTTTTTCCAGAATTTTTGCCACATTAGTTATGCCACCCAGAATAACTAGTATAACTATGATATCAAATAATATGGTAATAACAAATTTTGCATTAGCTAGCGGTCCAAACTGCATTAGCAGACTCGTAACCTCGCGCACCTGATACATCTGGGTTCCGATCAGGCCGATAAAATACATTATTCCATAGACTGTCGCCAGAAATACGCCAAAACTTTTCAGGTTAATTTCGCTAAGTGACTCTTTTATATATCTCACCGGGGCACAATCTATACTTTTATCTTCCATGTTTACACTTTTGTACTTAACGGCCAGCAAGGTTTCGGCAAAAGATGTATTCATACTAAACAACACCATTATCATGAGCCATATCACAGCTCCTGGCCCGCCGATACGCACCGCCATAGCCACACCAGCCACACTTCCCATACCGATTATGGAAGAAAGGCTAGTAAACAGTGATTGTTTGGACTTTAGTAGTCCACTATCGCTACTACCTTTTGTGGCTTCTCTGATGGAATGCTTAAAAAGCGTGATGTTTGGAAACTTAAGGTAGAATGAAAAAAACAGGCCAGTACAAATTAAAACAAGGATAAGTGCCGGAAAACCACCAATGTTATAAAAAATCACCTCATCCAAAATCTCAATTGGTTTCAGCATAGTGCTAAGATCAAAACCCATAACTAGATTAATAAATAATTATGACTGGTGTGTGAGAGTATATGGTGGAGAAATTAAGTCAAGATAGAGTACAAAAAATTTTTTTGTGGACAATTGGTTTGGTGTATACTTCCATAATACCTATTTGTGATTTTTCCCAGCGTTTATATAGAGAAGAGGGAGATAAAAATATGGAATAGAACAATATTTTTGGCAGTTTTTCTGATATTTTTCTAATTTTATTTCTCTATTTCCTTCCAGATCTCTGTAGAAGCCTAGGTTATAGAACAACGAAAGCAATTAAAACTGAAAAGTCAGCCTTATGATCCCCACCCTAGCCTCCTCGAACCTCCTCGAACCTCTGCGAGATGCAGAGAAGGAAGTAAACTATCGGTACCACTAAAAATTGACTCCCTCGCTCATCAAATGTAAATACCTTGTGGGACTGTTTACTTTAATAAAGAGAATAACTACTCTCCTATCTGGGATAGTTCACAGTGCGGTTATTTGTAGTCTATGCAGGATTTTAGTATACTTTTTACTAGCGCAGCAGCCTTTTTGATCATAATATCGGTTGTGGTGTTTGTGCACGAAATTGGCCACTATCTTGTGGCCAGGTCTCATGGAGTTAGAGTTGATGAATTCTCTATTGGCATGGGAAAGAAAATATTCGGCTGGAGAGATAGGAGAAACACGTTGTGGAAGATATGTCTTATACCATGTGGTGGCTCCTGCAAATTTTTTGGTGATGAGGATACATCCTCTTTGATGGTGGACAGAAGTAAAATTAGTGGACTTTCGGAGGGGGAAAAAAATCTCTGCCTACAGTGCAAAAGCCCCTGGCAGAGAATCCAGGTAGCGGTAGCTGGTCCACTGTTTAACTATAGCCTCGCCTTTCTGCTTTTTACTCTGTTCTTTTGTTTCCAGGGTATCGATAGACTCTCTAATGGTGTAGGTTTTGTTGCTCCGAACAGTGCTGCCGAAAGAGGAGGAATCATGGTGGGCGATAGCATAGTTACTTTGGATGGCAAAAAAACTACCAATTTTGAAGAGATTCAGCAAATCGTTCTGTCCAGTTCGGGCGAACCGATGACAGTCGAGATAGTTAGAAACAACGAAATAGTCAAAAAAACTGTGACTCCGACCATAATGACAAAAAAAGGTATTTTTGGAAGAACAACCAAGATTCCTCTGCTAGGAATAGGATCATCAGATTCAATTCTCAGGGAAAAAGTTGGTCTAGCTAGAGCTTCCAACGAATCGCTGAGACGACTGGGCAAAATAACGGCTGAAAATGGAACTGTGCTTCTGCAGATAATTTTGGGTAGACATAGGCTCAATGGAATAGGTGGTCCTGTGCGAATAGCTAAATATTCTGGAATGGCGATCAGAGGGGGTTTCTACGTGTTTATCCAATTTATGGCGCTAATTTCCGTTAGTCTAGGTTTCATGAATCTGTTGCCGATCCCTGTGCTGGACGGTGGCCACGTATTGCTCTGTCTACTGGAGATTGTACGGAGGAAACCGTTGAGTGAAAAAGTTGAGAACGATCTGACCAAGATTTGTTTTTCCATATTGATGATTCTCATGATTATCTTTACTCTGGGGGATATAATCGGGATTTTTAATGAAAAATAGGCATTTACCATTTTTTTTACTGCTGTCTGTGCCGGTGTTCTTTGGAGCGGGCTATTGTGCAGAAAAACCAAAATCATCTAATATTATCAAAGAAATTACTATATCTGGGAATAAACACTATAATGCCATCTATTATCTGGAAACGGCGGAGGTAAATGTCGGCGACAGGTTCAGCAGAGAGTTAAAAAATAGCCTGGAAAAGAAACTAATCACTACCGGTCGTCTAGACCAGGTAGGTACTAGATACAGCAGCGAGAGTGGTATCCTGGAGATAAATCTGGATGAAAAACCTCTTATAAGCAAAATCACCTTTAACGGTGCCAAAGAACTCGATAAAGACGAGGTGATGGAAAACATCAAACTAAAAACTGGGGAGATTTTTTCTGAGCGATTTCTGCTAGAGGACAAAAACTTTATAAACATTTTCTACAGGTCCCAAGGCTATTACAATATAAAAGTTGATTACGAGCTGAAGCGGCTGGACGGTAATTTTGTGGAAATCACGGTGAACATTTCCAAGGGAAAGGAGGCTAAAATAAGAAAAATATACTTTGTAGGCAACGGGGCTTTCAAGGATAATGACCTAAAGAGTGAAATTTTTAGCAGAGAAAATAAATTCTACAGATTTGGTAAGTCCATAGACTATGATCCAAATATTCTGGATTATGATAAACATATGTTGGAGAAATTCTACCGGTCCAAAGGATATTTTAATGTCAAGGTCATATCTGCTGTAGGTATCTACAATGCCGGGAAAAATAATTTCGACATAGTTTACAGTGTGGAGGAAAATAAAAAATATCTGTTTGGCAAAATTAGTATTGACGACCAGGTCGGAAAGGTAAACATAAAGATCCTGGAGGAAAAAATAAAATCTATGAAAAGTGGCGATGTTTTTGATGCAAATCTCATTGCCCATGTTACAAAGGAGTTGGATTCTGTATTTGTGGATATGGGCTATCTCACCATATCTGCTAATCCGGATTTCAAAGAAACAGGTAGTGAGGAGATTGATCTGATATTCAGAATTACCTACGATGAAGCCAAGAGAACTAGGTATGTGGGAAAGATAGAAATATATGGCAACTCTAAAACTCGGGACCAAGTACTGAGAAGGGCTCTGGACATCGAAGAAGGAAGCCAGTATAATGAATTCCTGCTGGAAAGGTCATTACAAAAGGTCAAAAATCTGGGCTTTTTCAGTGAAGTTGTTCATGAGGAGGTAGAAGGTACTTTGGAAAATCAGAGTGACATCATTCTGGGTGTGGTTGAGGACAGAACCGGCAGTGTAACATTCAGCGTATCCTATTCCACAATAGATAAGTTTAATGGTTCCATTGGTTTTGAACAGAGAAACCTATTTGGCAGAGCAATAAATCTTGCAACAGATCTTACAGTTTCTGAATTTTCCAAAAGCGTTAGCCTAGGTTTTTCCAAACCAAATGTGTTCGGCACAAAGGCTCGGGGTGGTTTTGGATTTGTATTTAATGATGAAAAGAACTCAAAAAATCCAAGCTTCAAGATCGGCTTTGATGAATATATCGCAGGTTTCAATGGTTTTCTGAGGTTTGACATAACCGACTATCTATCGCAAAAGTTGGCCTATAGATTTGACTACAAGAAGATAAGCTACCTAGAGCAGGAAAATGAAGATATATTTCCGAACGAGGGCAGATTGACATCAGAGGTTTCGACAAACCTAAGCTATGACAAGCGAGATCTTTACTTTAGTCCCACCAGAGGCTATCATATAGATCTAGATTTGGCTGTTGCTGGTCTCGGAGGCGACAGAAAATACTTGAAAACTGTTGGACACTTTGCCTACTATTATCCTCTGTATCTGGATAAGGTTATATTCAGGTTTGAGGTGAAGCTGGGCCATATAAGATCTCTCAGCAAGAACAGTCTGCTATATCCTATAGATGGGTTCTATCTAGGTGGTCTCAACATGAGGGGGTTTAAATATGGTGGTGCAGGTCCTAGAATTACTCACAGTAATGGAGAATCTGAGAAAAGCATAGGTTTGGGTGGAATGTATTTATGCTATCTTAATACGGAGGTTAAATTTCCGATTTATCTCCACAAGATGTTTGGGATCTATGGAATATTTTTCGCAAATGCTGGAACAACAACTGGCATGGAGAGAAAAAACAAAAAAGAAAATTTTACAGTCTATGATAGCGGAAGGTTCAGATCCTCTGCCGGATTTTCGCTACTATTTAGACTTGGTGTAGTTGATCTAACTCTAGATTTTAGTAAGACTATAAGGAAAGAAACCTATGACAGAGATGAAAAGTTTAGAATCGACATCGGCACCGGAGCCAGATTCTAAGGGTCCCCAGAGATGATTTTAGTAGAAAGTAACTCCAGTCTGGAACAATTGTGTTCATTGATTGGACAAAGTCCCAGAAATGTGGTAGGACTTGATACAGAGTTCATCCGCCAGAAAACCTATTACCCGATCCTTTGTCTAGTTCAGGGGATTTTTGTTAGGCCGGATGGGATTGAAGAGATATTTGTTGTGGATGTTCTGGAGAAGGATATAAATCTGGAACCACTGATAGATATTCTCAAAAATGGAAATATAAAAAAAATAATACACTCATTTAGTCAGGATCTAGATGCCCTGCAATTTTTTCTAGGTCCGGGAAAGATCAATAACATCGAGGATACCCAGGTCATGGCCGAATTCTGTGGACTGGAGTATAGTATTGGCTATCTCGGGGCCGTCGGTGTCATCACAGGCGAAAATTTAACGAAAAATAAGAGTCTACAGACCAGTAATTGGCGGAGAAGGCCTCTGACAAAGAAACAGTTGGCCTATGCCTGCGATGATGTGAAATATCTTCTGAGGCTCTACGATGAACTCCACAGAAAGGTTTGCGAGTGTGGAAATTACGAATTCTACAGAAATGAAATAGAGCATCTGCAGAGACACGGCGAAAAGGAACAGATGGTAGTCGGCTCGTGGAAAAGGCTAAAGCTAAAAATACATAAAAAAACTATGGGCCGTGCTTTGCTGATAAAGGCTTTAGCTAGCTGGAGAGAGACTCGGGCTATTGAGAGTAATAGAATAAGAAACCTTGTTCTGAAGGATAGTGCCCTTCTAGTCATAGCTAGAGTCAGGCCGGAAACTCCGGAGGATATGAAAAAACTCTATCAAACCAATAGTGAAGTGTTAAATATGAAGAAAATTCACAGAGTTGAGATTTTGGAGTTAGTAAAACAATTTGTGGCAAACTGTAGATGTGGGGATGAGCCCTATTACACGGTGGAGATGGGTTTTGAGTATAGAGAAGAGCTGGACTGTCTCTATAGTGAAATAGCTACCACAGCAAGGAGTAGACACATCTGCCCGGACAGAGTAATAAATAAAACGGACCTCATAGCTCTGCTGATGGGCTACGAGGATCGAAAAAATATTCTCTATGGATGGAAGTCGGAACTGTTAGCCGAGCTACGAATAGAGCAGCCCATGCTTCAAAAAAACCATTAGGCCTGTTTCACAGACTGTTCAAATCCAGGCACAGCTGAGAAAAACTGATCTCTAGGCTGTGTCCGACCTGTACAATTGAAATTTTGGGTCTATTTGCTATCATAGCCGTTGAATGGTTTTTCAAACAAGAATTTGACGATGAAAATAAGCTTTAGAGACGACTACAGCGAGCTCGCCCATCCTCGCATACTGCGAGCATTGGCTGAACTCGGCAACAGACAGTGTGAAGGCTACGGGCTAGATGAATATTCTATGGAGGCCTCAAGACTTATTGGCGAAAGGGTAGATCGCCCTGGTGTCTCTGTTCATTTTGTGAGCGGTGGAACACAGGCTAATTTGACGGTCATAGGTAGCCTCCTTCGCCCCTTTGAAGCAGTAATTGCCGCAGAGAGTGGACACATAGCTGTCCACGAGGCGGGAGCTATAGAGGCTACCGGACACAGAATATGTCTGGCAGAGGGGAAAAATGGCAAAATTTCTGTCGACGGCATCGAAAAAGTGGTCAGGCTGCACTACGGCGATGATCATAGAGTCAATCCGAAAATGGTGTTTATCTCAAACTCAACAGAGGTTGGTACTCTGTACCACAAATCAGAGTTAGAGGAAATTTCTAGCTATTGTAAAGAAGAGGATCTTTATCTTTATATGGATGGAGCTAGACTCGGTGCCGCCTTGGCTAGTACACAGAACGATCTTAGCTACGCCGACGTGGCTAGGCTCTGCGATATCTTCTACCTTGGTGGAACCAAAAACGGGGCTATGTTTGGCGAAGCCATAGTTATCGCCAACGATAAGATGAAATGCGGATTTACGGTAGCCATGAAGCAGCGCGGTGCCCGGCTGGCAAAGGGTGCAGCTCTAGGCCTGCAGTTTCTTGAACTATTCAGGGACGGACTCTACGAGGAAAATGCCAAACACGCAGACGACATGGCCATGCGCCTCGCAGATGGTCTAGCTGCCGCTGGCTATAATTTTCTATTTCCTCCAGAGACAAACCAGATATTTCCAATATTTCCCAATGCTACCGTCAAAAAACTCCATGAAATATTCGAGTTCTAT
>JAIRWJ010000012.1 GCA_031269065.1 Rickettsiales bacterium | reverse complement strand
GGAATCCCAATTGATGACAACTGTAAACTGAATCCTTCAGAAAGTGAAGCCGCAGACATTGGCTGGTTCAGCCTGGATGAGGTGAAATCTATGAATGTGTTTGAGTCTGTTCCTCATTGGTTTAATAAAATTTTAAATAGTCATATTTTTAAATAGAACTGGTTTTTGTACAGGTTGTGATGTTTGTCTGAAGAACCAATATTACAATAGATTCAACAAAACAAGGCATTTGCAATGACATGGCTGGTGATAGTTCAATTATATAGCATTTTAAACCATAACCCGCCTTAAGTTGGAGATCTACTCTAATGAAATTAACAAATATTTAGGTAACAAATATGAAAAGTAATAATACCTGGAATAGTACCTGGAACCCAGCCAATACCTTTAGTGGAACTGCTCACTACTATGCTAGATTCAGACCGAACTACCCAAAGGATGTTTTTGACTATCTGACCAGTCGTTTCAGAATTAATATATCAAGTAGTATTCTGGATCTTGGCTGTGGCACAGGACAGATTGCCCTTGGAATTGCTAGCAGTGTAAAGAAGGATAAACACTCTGGCTACAGCGAATACACAAATAGTTTAATCCAGGTGAGACATCAAAAAATATGTAGAACCACTAAATTAGAAGGGGAAACGGCTTAGATGATATAAATGATTAGTAGGCAAAGCCATCCCCATAGAATTCCGTTGACAGAAATATATCTTTAGTCAGAGTACCACTCCTGTAGAGTTGTTTAACTACAAGACCATCCGAGGTAGTAAATGTTCCCCATCATTCACACTTACCACCCTTCCATTCAACTTCATATTTGTTCCCATTTTTATAATGGTATGTACCTCTTCCTTCAATTTTGTTATTTTCCCAATATATAAATGTTCCCCGTTCCTTCCATTTTGCCGCCTTTCCACCCGCCTTCGTACGTGTTTCCATCCAGAGAGAAACCTATCCCTCTTCCTTCAAACATGTTATTTACGAAAGAACCATCATAGATAATTTGTTCGCTATCTCTACACCTCAGTATTCCTTCCAATAACAAAATAATGTTACCATCCTCTTCTCTAAAACTGCCAACATGTTCGCATTCACTACCACAAACCTCGCAGTCGACGGCGTATTCGCAGCGCCAATCAGCCTCCTACACAAGCCTTGGAGTCCCGGTTATTTTTACTTCCATTTTTATTCCTATATTTTGACATATAAAAATTATTGTAAAAATTAATTTACGCAAGAGTCCCTTACTTTTTCGGGTACTGCTGTGCAAGTCCAAACACCTCTGAGACAAAATTAGCTTTTTAATTGAGTGTTTTTTATTCTAATTATTTTGTGTTATCGGAAGAGTTAGCAGAACCATCACCTGGGCACCAAAAATATGTCGGGGTGATGGCTCTACTATAGAAAAAGATTGAATAATAGCCTCACTCGGACATTAATTTGTTTGTTATAAAATATTAAAGTATGAGAATACAGAATGTATTCCATGACTGATTTAGCGAGCAGTGCCGGACCCTCTACCGATTCTTACCTTTTATTTTTCTCACCCTAGTCCATCCTCAGGAAATAACCTATGGGTCAACTACAATGAAAAATACTGAAACTCGGGGTAGCTGGGAAGGCAACCTGAAAGCAATAATTGAGGGAGTAGTCCCTTTCCCATTTATTCTATCGTGGAGCTTTCTGTGGGTTCTCTCTACTCTGTCTCCTATCAAAATGAATTCATTTGGGTTCCAGAACAGCTATCGGGCAGCCCCGCCCTTTTTGGAGAATTTTCTATAAACGAACTCGTAGAGTAAATAGGGAGTATACAGCATCACCAGTGCAGATTTTGCCACAAAAATCGCAAATGTGAGCCAGTATACATTATTAGTTATAACTGAAAAAATAACATTTTTTATAAAAATATTACTGGAGTAGCAGGGTAACAGCGCAAGAGTTGCCATGGTTTCGAGTAGGAAACAGACCATGTACTTCTTTTTCTGATCTCTAAAATAGTACGCCACTACAAACACATCTATCATCGAAAACACAGCGAAAGACATGGTGGCACCTGTAACAATGTAACCTAGCAGGTAGGTTCCACAAGAGCCAACCGGGAAAAATCGGAAGCCACTGAGATCAAGAATGTAAAAATAAAGAGTAAACGTAAAACTGAGAAACAACAGTACATTATGCCTTTTATCCTTAAATCTATAAAGGAAAAAACTTAGAATTACATTCAATAAAAACCCTATGATAGGAACCCAAAACCATACGTGGCCTATCGAGACCGAAAGGGAATTACCAAGAAATTCTCGTATAGGCGCATACTGATAATCCGGGTATCCACCTATCCCATCAGGAGAAACATAAGACATAGCGCGACAAGACTCATCTTTAGATGCAGGCTAGTCTAGGCGCTGGTAACCAAAAGTCAACGGCGGGTTTAAAGACGCCTAGCTAGCGATCTATTCTAATTACTTCCAGGACGACGGGATAACCAGAGTAAAGGTTGTTGGGTCAAGAGGCTAGACTCACACGTTGTGTGTTTGGACTTGTACAGTACAGAGGTGGATTTGTCCGGGATGTTATGAACCTGTACTGTACAAATTTGTAAGATTGCAATTTATCACGCTAATTATATATACATCAATGTCTACATATTGTCATCCTCATTTCATATGAAAAATAAAATTATATTCGTGAATGGAACCTCTAGTGTCGGAAAGACCAGTCTTGTACACGAATTTCAAAACTTGGTCGCAGAATGCTACTACGGAATTGAAATGGACTCGATTTTTTCAATGTTACCCCGGAGGTACTTAGTATTTAGAAATCACAAAGAATTTAACCCTAAGTTGGACAACCTGCTAACAGATGAAAATCGAAAAGGGTTCTATTTCGAAGGGAGCAAAAGATGTAAATTGGGAGAATATGCCAAAAACATCAGCCGTGACTTTCTTGATATAATCTTATCACTTGCAATCCTTGGAAGAAATATAATTGTCGATTTTATAACCTATGGAATTGAGGACAAACAACTAATTGCGAAAATGTTCAGTAGTTTCAACTGTTATTTCATAACGCTATCGTGCAATCCGGAGGAACTGAGAAAAAGAGAATTACAAAGAGGAAATAGGATCATTGGCAGTGCGGAAGACAATGTAAAATTTATAGATATGGAATACACTGACTATATTATAGATACAACCATAAAACGACCTGTTGAACTAGCCAAAAAATTATATAATTTTGTGAACGCGCATGGCCCTAGGGCTATGACATTACTTCTGAATAGCTAAATATCGACCGTTTTTGATTTTTTGAACTATTTCAAATACTTCATTTTTAATTCTATATTGTTCTGTTCCCACAAGAAAATGATCTTTCTCTATTTGTATCTCGCGCTTTCTGGCTATATTGTTATACAATATTACTGCAATTTTTGCATAATTTTTTTCCGTAAAATGTCTAATACCGTAATTTATACACCCAAAATACATTTTATATACTTTCTCCCGAATATTATTTTTCTCAAAGAAATTATATATACACTCAGATATTGAAAACGCATCAAACATGACTTCATTGTCTGGCCTACTAACCAATCCCATTATAGAATCGTTTCTTATCAGATAATTATAAAGTCTTTCGTCTATGGTTCCAATGCCGTCGCAGATGCTATAGTAGCACGTTGAAAAATATGCGTCCTCGCCAATAAGCCCATCAGGAAATTTTAATTTATACTGGTCTACAACACTTTTTCGCCATATCTTATTCCAAACAACCATAAAATCTTTGTTTGTGTAGTCCTGCGCATTACTATGTCCTCTGGCATCAGTATTACTATTTTCAATGACTATATTTGCATTACAAATAACCATATCCAGATCATCACTATGGATCCTATTGTACATTTTCTCAATAACTTCTGGTTGGTAACTATCATCTGGATCGAGAAACATCAAATAATCTGATTTAGCTACCAACATAGCACTATTTCTAGCCGTGGAAACTCCACAATTCCTACTATGGTGCAATATCCTGATTCTGTCGTCACTTTTTGCGTACTTTTCTACAATTTTTATTGAATTATCCTCACTATCGTCATTGACGCAAATAACTTCAATATCCGCCAAGGTCTGGTTACAGACCGACTGAATTGCTTTTTCTATATATTTCTCTACCCGGTAAACCGGAACTATAACAGATACCAACGGTTTTTCCATATATTTCATAAAATATTTCGTAAAATAATAGTATGTCCATTATTGCCCATCAAAAATTTTCACGACCGGACTCCTGTAAAAAACACACTAGGAATGCTATAGAATATATGAACTAATAGCAATGGTGGTGGTATCGGGATCACACTTCCCCCCTTTTTCTCCGGGAGACAGACTGTCTATAGGTCCCGTAGAGCAGATAGAAGAAATGGCAGAGCATAAGTGGGAACTTAAGGACGACGAATACCCCATAGAGGCAGAGGGCTACGGAGGCTGGAATGACAGTAAACAACCATGGATAGTCCCCGCCACCAAGTGTACCGCCAGGGGGATACATGAAGACCAACCATGGAGGCAGCAATAGAATCCCCCAGAGCGAACAGAGGATAGTCACAATTTTATGTTTTCTAAAGTTTTTAGATATTACCAACGCATCTATAATTAAAAGCAGATTGAAGATGGGAAATCCGAATAGGCCAATGATCCATTCTGCGATAGTATCAACCGCTCCAAACATTGCTCCAAACATGAGTAGGATGCCACAGAAGCCGAACGGCAGAAGCGTAGTTTCGAGGAACAGCAGAAACCCGTTCACTCCATCCTTTGGCTTTTGGAGATGGGAACTCAGAAGCACATTGGCTATGAAAACTCCAAATAAAGTTATTGAAGGTAGACACACTATGAAGAACACTCTGGCTGAATCACTCAGCACGGCCAGACTCCTATAGAAAATATCCTGGCAAGGCTAGATGGTGGAAAAATTAAAACAAGCATCCTACAACCTAAAGGTCCCATCTAAAGCCCATTCCGACATTCCCGTCAAAGTTCACATTGGCGTCTACTCTGGCACCACCTATATGGGCACCCGCATTTCTAATTCTTGATCCAGATACTTTTTTGGGATATATCTGTTAGGGTTAGATAAGCTGTATCTGAGACATCCAGCCCATCTGTGCACAGGTAGTTTAAATCATATCTTCTGGTTATTCTATGGTAGAGTCTAAAATATGTCTTCTTTGTTCTATCTCTCAGCTCAAAATCAATAACTTTATTTCTGTTTCTGTCAACGACAATCCAGGTGAAGGTATATTTTCCCCCATTTTTAACTTTTTTTATCTGAGTTACTATTTCATCTATTTCTAGAATCTCTACGTTTTCTTTTTTTATTTCCTTCTCTCCCACTTCCTCTAGTTATTTTTTAACTGTTCTAGCAAATTTTTTAAACCACCTCAGCACACAAGGGCAACTGATACATTGTTCTTCCATAGTCTCTGCAATAATACCTCTGTTTCCTCCATCCACTATGCCGCTCATGTTTATTCTCTCGCTCTCACAGTGAACACATTTTATTCCTTCGACACACATGGAGCTAGTCCTTTTTAGTTAACCTGGACTAATGTTACGGCTTGAATATTAAAAGTTATGGAAGGTTATCAATCCCATTTTTCCGCTGGAGTTTCTCTTGACATAAAAAACTATAACCTTTAGTATTCGGGGCCAGTAGTTCTTTACAGAAAATCCATGTAGATTCTAGCGAGGGTGGTCGTTGTGTATGGTGAGCGGGTTCGCTGAGTTATGGAAAACAATTATTTAAGCATAAAAACTAGAAATTATGAGAAAGAAATTGACTATCAGAAGAGATGAACAGGTTATCACTGATCTTGAGCAAGAAGTTTTAGAGGAAAAAAACAGTAATCCAACAGTAGAATTATTCCCTGAAGAAGAGGCCAAAAGCAGTCTTGAACCTCCCAAAGAAAATATCAAACCAGAGCTATCTCTGGCTAGAGTTGGTCTAGTGGAAATCGAGGATGCTATGGTCTCTGTCACAGTGTCAGATTTATCAGATGGCGCTAAAGCTTCTCCAGGAATTCAGAGTGAAAACCAGGACAGTTCTAGAGAATCGACGAAGAAAAAGGATTTAAATCAGATTCTTGAGGAGATTGTCAGGGAAGAGCAGCTGAGACACAGTGTGCCTAGAGAGACTATAGAACTCAAAATGCTTAAAGCAAAGTCTCCAGCAGAGCTGATAAAGTACACGGAGGATAATCAGATAGAGGATGTTAGTGATATGCACAGACAGGATATGATCTATGCTATATTGAAGAATTTTTCGGATAAGAATCCAGAAAATGCTATTATGGGGGAAGGTGTGCTGGAGGTACTGCAGGACGGCTTTGGGTTTCTGAGATCTGCAGATTCTAACTATGTGGCTGGACCAGATGATGTGTATATATCACCGATGCAGGTAAAGAGGTTTGGACTTAGGACAGGAGATATCCTACGGGGACAGATACGAGCTCCTAAGAAGGGTGAAAAATATTTTGCCCTTCTCAAGCTTGACACAGTCAATGGTATACCGGCTGAAAACATGAGACATAGAATTAGATTTGATGATCTCACTCCACTGTATCCTAATGAGAAACTAAAAATAGAGAATACGGAGCTGTTTATTTCGAAAAGGGATGATAGCTGCAGAATATTGGACATAATGACTCCTATAGGGAAAGGACAACGGGCTTTAATTGTGGCTCCACCTAAAACCGGTAAGACAACAATAATTCAGAATATAGCCTATTCCATATCCTCGGCCCACCCAGAAGTAACACTGATAGTCTTGCTAATAGATGAGAGGCCAGAGGAAGTGACGGATATGGCTCGCTCCGTAAAGGGTGAGGTAGTTAGTTCGACCTTTGATGAGCCAGCTAGCAGGCACGTGCAGTTGGCTGAGATCGTAATAGAAAAGGCTAAAAGGATAGTGGAGACTGGTAAAGATGTTGTTATACTCCTAGATTCCATCACAAGGCTGGCTAGAGCCTACAACAATGTTGTACCATCTTCTGGAAAGGTGCTAACGGGTGGTGTTGATGCGAATGCATTGCAGAAGCCAAAGAGGTTTTTCGGAGCAGCAAGAAACATAGAGAATGGCGGTTCTTTGACTATAATAGCCACAGCTCTCATTGAAACGGGTTCCAAGATGGATGATGTTATCTTTGAGGAATTTAAGGGTACTGGAAATAGTGAAATAGTTCTTGATAGAAAAATATCGGACCGAAGGATATTCCCAGCCATAGACATTGTCAGATCAAGTACCCGAAAGGAGGAATTGCTGATTGATAGGGCAGTGCTGTCAAAAACCTGGATGTTGAGAAAAATTTTGTCCTCCATGGATAGTGTTGGAGCCATAGAGTTTATGAAGGAAAAAGTAAACGCGACCAAGACCAATGCAGAATTTTTTGAATCTATGAATAGAATGTAATCTGTGAAGATATGGCACTCGTGGTAGATAGAAAAAGGTCCATAGGCCAAGCCTCCCAAGAGGTAGGAGTTCAGGAACACGTTCTTAGGTTCTGGGAAACCCAGTTCAGAGAATACGTAAAGCCGGCCATAGGAAATGGGGGCAGACGCTATTTCTATGACAGAGATATCAAAATCCTAAAAATGATAAGATGCTACCTATACGACAAGGGGTACACCATAAAGGGTCTGCAGAACCTTATGAAGAATGAGACTATAGAATTAGATGAGGCTCTGTCATCGACCAATGATGGTAGCCCCGAGAAGGATACCTCTGGCCCAAAAAATGGAGGATGGTGGCCAACAAAAATTGCGGATAGAAGCAGTTGGACAGGTCCTGTCGGTCTTGAACCGTCTCTGAGGAACGATCTAAAAAACTTCAAAGTCAAGCTTAATAGCTTTTACGAGAGATTAAAAAATATTTGACTTATTTGCAAAAATAGGTACACTAGTCAAATATATTCATTCAGGAAAGGGAAATGGTTGGCAATGGCGATGGTAATAAAACCGGTGAGTCTGGGCGACAACAACTTACAAGTCTAATAAGTGAGCTCGAAATGAACCTTATGGAAGTTAAAAATGGAATAGCTGAGATAGATGAC
>JAIRWJ010000004.1 GCA_031269065.1 Rickettsiales bacterium | reverse complement strand
CGGCAAGAATCGGGAAAGAAAAGTTTTTCCACAAGGGGAATCTAATATTGGAGGACGGGATCATATTGTGATGACCACATTGTCAGGGTTCTTCGTTAGAACTCATCTTCTGTAGCAGGACAGTTAGGCAATGTTTTTTATCGAGACTGTAGACCCCGAGGTCGTTGATCATCTTTCTGCTGTAATCATATTTTTTTATTGTTTTCTCAAGACTGTTTTTTCTGAGAAAGATCGCCACTGCGCTGCTATTCTCTCTATCCGAAGTGAGAAGGCCATTTTTGTGGTGATCTAGAATCTCTCCGAAGAACTTGTCCATAAATATTCCGAAAAGATTGAACAGATTACTACTGGAGATATGCTCGGCAAACTTTTGTATTTCTAGAGGATCTCCACCAGCTATGCTATTTACCAGTTCACCATAGACGTTTTGGGCTTTGTTATTGATAATTTCCAGAGCCAAGCCGATTGAATGGCCGGACAGGCTATATAGACTCTCCAGTTCCTGCCTATTGTTCCCCGAAGTGCCAGCGGAAACCTCTTTTAGGGCCAAGGACCAATTTTCAAATGTCGGGTCCGGAATATTGACTAGAATACATCGGGACTTTACCGTATACAGTACTCTATGTAGGTTGTGACACACAAGAAATATGTATGTATTTGGTGAAGGTTCCTCTAGAGTTTTTAGAAGTGCGTTTTGGCCATTTACATTCACAGAATCTATAGAATCCACAATCATAAGTTTGTTTTTCGAGATGGATTGGGTTAATTTAAGGTCTAAAATAACCTTTCTAACCTGTCCTACATTGATTTCTTCTCTTTTGGAGGTATTTTCACTTCCATCTTCTTCTGGAGTGATCATATTCAGTGTTACCAGGTCCGTGTGGCCACCACCACTAATCAGTCTGCCGGTTCGCTCTATATCCAGATCTGTTGGCTCCTTTCCACCGTCTCTGGCACTGAGTATCACATTAGCCAGATTGTGTAGGAAACAGCTCTTTCCTATTCCTTTCAAGCCGTTCAACATGTAACAATGGTGGAGCTTTCCATTTTTAAAACTATTCAGCATATTCTCCTGCATTTTTTCAAATCCATAGAGTTTTCGCATTTCTCTATATTTTTGTATTTATATGCTTGTAGTTACGGAAAATATTTTTCATGTAGAATTTGAGAGCTATTCTAGCTTCGGCAGTAAAATTTGGATTCTCAATGACTTCCCCAAGATCATCCTCTCTATTTTTTACAAGACATAGAGTTTCTCCTCCGGATTCTCCAGCAAGTTCCAGAACCTTTTCAATTTCTCTGCCAGAGGAATTTGTGTCATACCTCAGAACAAGAAAGCAACAGGTGGATTTGAATACTCCGAGCAATTTTGAATTACAGAGATATGCATTGCCAATTTTTTTGCTAATTTCCGAAAATGAAGCGCTGAAGAAATTTATTTTTTCACCTATAACGTCTCCATCACCCAAAAAGTTTCCAATCAGACCAAATTGACCATTTCTTGTTTTAACAGTCACAATCTTGTCATCCCGAGTCACAACTATGTTCATGAGAAATAGCGGAACCATAAAAAAATTCCTATTTTCTATATATTCTCTGTAGCCAGGCTCCAATGTGGCCAGATGTATTTTATAACTACCCTTCTCGAAATTTATGAAAACTCTACCTCCATAGAAATCAAAGTTGGTAACCCCCAACACAATCCTGTCTTGCAGAGTACTATCCAAGCTTTGTTTTTCAGAAAAATTTCTATTTATAAATTCTCTGGCCTCTTCACTGTTAAATCTATATTCATTTACATATTCGGTCTCTATATTTTCCAAATCTACAGAGTCCTCAAACAGGACTATTTCTTTTGAAATGCCAGCCAAAATTATATCTCTTAAATTTTTTTTATTGATCATCTTCTGAGGGTGTTCTTCTTTGAGTTATATAATTCTTCGAAATCTATCATATCGAGCATAAGAGGTGGGAAATTTGCATCCCGTACCGTATCCGATAAAATTCTCCTGGCGAATGGGTATATCATTGTTGGACAATCTATAAACAGATTTTCCTGCACCAATTCGTCAGAAACCTTGTCTATGGTAAAAATTCCCGCATAGACCAGCTCGACTACAAAAAGTGACTTGTCATCATATTTTGCTGAGACACTTATAACCGTTTCCACCTCAAAAACCTTATTTTGCAGCTTTGTCGCGTTTATGTCTATGGACACGTCCATGATGGGCTTTACATCCTTGAGGGTATACACCTCTGGCGCCCTTGGATTTTCAAAGGAAAGGTCTTTAACATATTGCGTGTTTAGTGTCACCTCTGCGCCAGTTCTTCTACTAATCATCTTCGACTGGGGAATTGTTATTTATTTGGCAAACGTAATATTTCTTTGTTTAATTTCAATATTAATGTGTCTATTGTACAAAATTCACAACATATGAGACAAATTCGCTTCCTTCCTCTAGTAGATAAGTACTCCATCGGGTTTTTGAAGGCAAATTTTGAATGTGGTCTATAGAGCTCCTAACAAACTCAGCCAGAGGAATCCTGAATTCATCCACACTGTTTTGATAGTAGATCTTTTTTAATAAAATAGAACTCTTCTCGAGCTATTCTTACTACTAGCGCCGAGTTTTCGGCTTTCTGCTTCACCATTATCTTTTAGAATGGATAGATTTCAGCAGCAGTAGCCCTATCTTAAGTTTTTCACAGGTTTATTCAAAATATTTCCTGAACTCCGCTTTTTCGCAGCTTTTCTTGGTTTACCATAAGCTTTTACATCTTTATTTTCATTGTTGCCATCAGGTCTATATAATTCCTTCCCTATCATGGTTGAAATTTTCTCCAGAAAAATATCCCACTTTCCCTCCAGAGTTTGTTTCCACGCCACTGTAGGGGCCATCTTTACAAAAGGATAGCTCTCATAGGCCCAACCAGCGTGCCTAATTCGTTATTACTGTAGAGCCTAAAAGAAAGTCCTCTATTTGAATTTTTCAAAATATAAATATAAATTCATCCAATTTTTCCCTGGTGACTCCGGCAATTAGATTTTTGTCTTCAGTTTTTTCCGCCATTTTTAGCAAATTTATTATAACTTAGCTGCAATTTAGTTTAAATTTCGTTTTCCCAGCAATCTATAGAGCAGGTTTCTAAAAAGGGCACACTATCCCCACCTGAACCACGCGACCCGCCCCCATTTTTTTGGGAATCGCCGGATTCTGGGATTTTTTTGTTCGCCCTTCATTTTTCTGGCTATCCCGTGACCCAGAATCTACCTAGATACTATTGGTATAACTCCAGTCTCACTTCTTGCTTCCATAGACTCTTGAAAAACACGTAGAGAAATTTATAAGCGTAAAAACCCAATCTCAGCTAGATTATATCCACTTAGAATGAAATACCAAGCTGTTTGTTGAAGAGTCTAATTTGTCTGAACTCTCTATTTCAGAAAGGGTTCTAGGTAAATCCTAGATCAACTTTTTTCAAATCTGTTTTTACGATCGAATAAATCGTTCAGCATATATAGCAAGACACCAATGAAAATAGCACTGTCTGCCACATTAAAGGATGGCCAGTGATGCTGGAGAATATGGAAATCAATGAAGTCGATGACTGCTCCATGGGAAATCCTGTCTCTCACATTGCCCAGAGTTCCTCCAAGAATGAGAGAAAAGCATATTCCGTCCCAGGTATCACTGTGTTTCCATAGTAGAACCAGCAGGAACATAGCTGTAGCCAAAGCTATGGTCAGCAGCAAAATGGATATGAATTTTACATTACTCATCAGACCAAAACACCCTCCCCTGTTCCATAGGAGGACTAGGTTGAGGAATCCAAACACGTGGATTTCCTTTTTCGTCCCATAGGATTTCACAATTGTCCCGTTGATTGCATCTAGTATAGCATTTTTACTAGTCTGATCTGCAGCAAAGACTATTCCTGCTATCAGTAGATAGATAAAAAACCTCTTTCTCTCTCTAGTTCCGTGCCAAAAATTCATAAGCCCCTACTCAGATTTCTTCAGAATTGGAATGGTCATAGTTACGCTCAGACCACCCAAAGTTCTCGATTTGCCAAAATAGACCTTTCCTCTATGCATGTCAACGACATGCTGGACAACAGACAATCCGAGACCAAAATTATTCCCGTCGCTGTCTTTTCCTGTGCTATAGAATGGCCTTCTTACCTTCCTTAGAAGATCCTTCTCCAGCCCTCTACCATCATCATCGATCATTATGATGAGGCTGGAATCGTTTGTTCTCACAGAAATCTCTATCTTCTTCTGCCTGTATTTCAGTGAGTTATTCACTATGTTATTTACGCTCCTTCTAAAAGAGTCTATTTTTAGGAAAACTTTGTCCACACCGCCCATATCAAACTTTAGGAAAATATTCTTGTAGTTGCTCCTCCGATAGTCGTCAACGATGGAACTGAAGAATTGCCTGATATCAACAAGACTGTGGCTACCCTCCACAATTCCCTGGGCAAAGAGCAGGTATTCGTTTATCATCTTCTCCATTTCTTCCAAATCTTGCCTCAAAGGAACCGCAATCTCTTCATCGTTCATAAACTCCAGCTGTAGTTTCATTCTGGTTAGAGGAGTTCTTAGATCATGGGATATCTGGGCTAGCATTGTGGTCCTAGCATTCATCAGGTTTCTCATTTTCCTGACGACATTCAGAAAAGCCCAACCAACCTCTCTTATCTCTCTGGCTCCGGTTGGTTTAAAGTTGATATTTTCCTTTTCCAGATAGGAAAAGTCATTAGCAAAGTCTTTAAGAAGCTTTATGGACCTAACCTGATTCTTTACGAAGATAAAGGCTATGGCAGCTATGGCCAAAAAGGAAATTGCATTCCAGAAGATCAGAAGATTTACCCTAGGTATAAAAATATTGTTCTTGCTTACCCTATATTCCAGCACACTGTTAGGTTTTAAAATGTCTATAACAAGCGCATCTGAATCCATTCTAAGAAAACTTACCTGGTCTGGGACCAACCTATGGAGACCAGATTCGAATCGTTTCAGTTGACTAGGAAGGAACAGCAGCTTGACTCCGTAAGATTTCAAGGAGACTGTTCCGTTGCTGTAGCTGTCTTTATCTAACAGCCTAACTCTGAAATCATCGGAAAAATTAATATTTTCCAACAAAGTCTCCCTATTGCAGAAGCCTGCTAGACAGTAATTATATTTCCTATCTATGACTCCAATTTTTTTCGCCAGTGTAGCCAGATTTTTCCTGGAGGAACTATTCCAGTACCTTTGAAAAAATATGTAGAGTGAAGCAATTTGCAGTGAGAACATCGGTACCAGAACTATTAGCATGAATCTATGGAACAAACCACTTGACAGGATTTTCCGATTATTCTGTACTGTTTTCCGGCCCATGCTAGAAGTCCAGTTCGCTATAACACTTATGGGCCCTAAATCCTGGTATTTTATCAAAAAGGATGTTCCTAAAGCCTTTTTTTGATTTTACTATTCTGTACCAATCTTTAAGTTTCGGATGTTTATCCCATTCCACATGCCCAAGATAATCAACAACCGATAGCTGCGCTGCGGCTGCTATATCCGCCACAGTAAAGGACTCAGATGCTAGCCATCTTTTTCTACTAAGAAGATGTTCCATATAGCCTAGGTGCAGTTCCAAATTTCTCAGAGCTATGGACAGTCTATTAGTATTGATGTGTCCCACTCCAAGAAAACTGTTGAGAAATGTTTCATCTACTATGTATTTAGAGACCTCGTAGTAAAATTTCTTATCAAACCACATATGCAGCCTCTGTATTTCATGCTTCTCTCTGAGATTTAGACCGAGAAAATCGAAATAATTTAGTTCATTTACCTCTCTTTCGGTTCCGCAGATATATTCGCATATCAAATAGCTATCACATATCACCTCGCCGGTTTGCAGGTTTTTCAGCACTGGAACCTCACTCGCTGGATTCAGTAGAAGAAACTCCCTGTTCCTGAGCCAGAATTTTACCTCTGTAATCTGATAGTCTGCTTCCATTTCATCCAGAATGAATCTCACCTTTCTTGAAAAAGGACAAAAAACAGAACTATAAAGTGTATATTTCGACAACTTTCCCTTCATTGACAGTCTGCTAGGAGGACATTAGAAAAAAAAATGAAATAGTCCAGCAAATTACCTGCCGGGTTTGCTGGCATTACCCCATGACTATCGCTTTTTTATCATATTCTCTTCTGGCGCTTCGTGGAGGAATTTCAGAATTTTCTCATTGAGTCTGGCAAATCAGGAAGAGAGGAAATATTGATCAGCGATGTTGATTTTTCAAGCTTTGCCTCCAATTTTTGTATGTTTACACTTTCTAGGGATTCCCAACTATTTGTACAGAAAATTTGCAAAATTAAAAAAATAATGCTATAGTTGCTTTGTCTTCTGACTATGATAATAAGAGCTGTACGTAATAGGTGCAATGGACTCGGGGGCGGTACCCGACACCTCCACCGCTGACAATCTGTCGAGGGGGTGAACTAGCTTTGACATTCTCTGAAAGGTATAAGTTTTATCCAGCGAGACTCGGCTGCCACGGAAGTGGGAATAGTTCAAAAACTTAAATGCAAAGAAAAACTTTGCTAATGTTGCAATGGCTGCTTAGTCTTCGGACTATATTTCATTAGAAATATTTTCACTTAGTTGTGATGAGCCTTTGTGACGGGGCCCGGGGGAGCCTGTCAACAGAATCTCCCACCAGTACCGGCGGGATATGTAACCGTCTGTACGGTTCCTGCCTAACTATCGGATGTTTTAAAGGATGACGACCGGGGCGTAGCCACCGGTAGTGGGCGTGTGTCGTCCTAGAGTGCTACCATAGACACGAATCTACGCTATCTCCGGTTGCTGCGATTATGTTCTTATCCAAAAAAAATTGTGGTGCGCATGTTCCACAATCCGATTCTACAAGTTCCGAAAAATATTGATATAGTGGGTACAGAGTGAGTTTATCTCACTTGGGATAAGCCTTCTCGACTGCTATATTGGCTTTCCTATAAAATTCCTTTTTCACATGCTGGCTACTGTCAACCTCCACTCCTTCGGCTAATCTTCTTTTTCTGACTACTACCCTTTTTATTACTGCAAATCTTCCAGAGGCCACCACCATCGCTTCTTTTATTTTATTATATTCTTCTACGTTTTTAATTTTTTGCTCTTCAATCTCGCTGATCCTATCCCTAATTTTCCGCTCTTTATCTCCACTATCACTCACATCATTACTGTTTTTTATTCCAAATATTCCAGCAATCACTTTAATTATCCTATTAAATATATTGCCTAGCTTTGAAAAAAAACTAGTAGTTTTTTCAAGGTCGGTGCGATTTTTTGCCAACTCTGTCTCTAAATCGCTAAGCCTAAATTTTAATTCTAGTGATTTGAGTCTCAGTTTATCGGGTTCTATACGTAATCTATCGAATTCCAGCTCTCCTATGGTTTTTAATTTGATTTTTTCGGAGGTTAGCAATTCTACAGATTTTTTCAAAATTTCAGCCTCTTTAGAATTATTAGGTACTTGGCCTAGTTTTTCATTTATTATATCGAGTGGTGACGCTAATTCACCATTTATATTAATACCACAGTTTAGGTGATATTCTACAGTTTTCATAATATTTTCATCTTCAGCGTTAGTTTCGATGTAGCTATTTAAAGTATTTAGACAGCGGAAAAACAATTTGGTAGCTTCTTCCCTATTTTCTTTAGATTCTGAATTATTCTGCATTATATGAATAACATTCGACAGAAAATTTGGTTCGCATCTAGTGTCTCTATAACTTATTTTGCCATCCGTATTAATTTCTGTGAAATCAGAAAAATATGAGTCACTCATGCCCATTTTTTTAAGGGTATTATGGTAAAGTTTTCCCATATCATCCGTCGATGAACAAAATGAACATATCTTTTCTGGGTATCTTTCTATATACTTTTCCGCAAGATCAAACCTACGGTACTGAAAATTAGGTTCAATGGGAACTAGAGAATTTATCATGTCAGTACATTGAAAATGTACATTTGGGCTGCTTATAAATTCTGGTGTTGCATCGAATAATACATCTATAAAATCAGAGTTAAAACTATCGTATCTAACTGCCATAAATATAATATTAGATAGAAGACCGGAGTTCATCCCACTGGTTCTTGACTCAGTGCCCATTGGTTGTAGTTCATGCAGGAATTCCTCTTTGCTTTTCGTATCATCTTTATACTCTGGAGCCACCACCTCTCTGAAAAACCTACCCAGCCTATCCATTTCTTTTTTAAGATCCTGACTGAAGTCGCTGTTCTCAAACTTCTGATTTAAGACCATGTATTTCAACAGGCATGCAAAAAATCTTACTTCAGATGTAATCTCGGCACCAGATATTTCTTTATAGGACTCCTCCCTCGTCGAAAAGACAAAATCAATTATTTGTTCGTTTAATTTTCTGAAATAGTCACTGACCTGCGGTAGTCCATCTGCCATCATAGAACAGCAGGCTAGCAATCCTTTTTCACTCTCCACAATACTGCCCAATTCATATATCGGTGAAACCCCCTCTCTTCTGCTGGTTTCTATAGTCCCTTTTATAGTCTGAAAGTAGTCACTAAGACTCCCAAAATCGGTAGATCCGCCCATCTCATCCTCCTACATTTTTTTGACACAACACCTTGGTGCACGGCTGAAGTTATAATCAGAAAAGCTATAAAGTCAAGAATTAAACTATAAATATCCACTGATCATGAAAAAGCTAGCTCTAACCCTCTATCTAGCTGGTATATCATTAAGATCTCTGCAGAAAGCTCTGGAGATAGGCTGTAGCATTAAGCTATCTGAACAACTAATTGAAAAAGGCCAATAGCCTGCTGACAGAGGAAATAGAGAGAAGAGATAGAAATAGTGCCCTATTCTCCCTGAAGTGTCTCAAAAAACTGGATAATAGTGAAATAATGAAGGGACCAGTGGCCTGAGGATAACAATTTTTGCGGCCCCGAATTTTTTAATGACTACTGATTAATTAATAATTCTGGACTAATGTACAACTATATTATGGCTAATAAATAAGAAGGGATCTATGTTCAGAGGAATTGTGCTAGCAGTTGTGTTTAGTATTGGTTTGAGTTCTGGTAATTCTGGGGGTGGTTATGCTGCTAGCTTTGTCAGTGACCTAGCTACAGAAAGCGCAGCTGGCACCCAGAATTCAGATGGCAGTGGAGAGAATGTTAGTGTTGTGGATGAGAAAGAACTGAGGGAATTTTTGTTAGAGAAAGAACAGAAGATGAAATAGCTAGATACATGATAAATTTTGAAAAGTATGAAGAAGAATTTGAAACGTTTCACTAATCCTATCCTACTGTTCCCTATCCTGCTTTTTTCGTGTCCAGTACCGGGGCTCTGGAACTTCCCGGTTGGGAGTGACTTTTTAAAAATCCTAAAAGGATTGGGAACAAAGGGAAAACCAGGTTTTCCTATGTCGTGGAGGTGAGGACGATAGGGAGGTTTGTCAGCCGATGTTAACCCAAAAGGGGGGCAATCATACACAATATCTCAAAAGATGTGAGAAAGATATTTGATGATGTATATATCTGGCCAAGGGACGGGGACTGAGCTAACAGTCCCCCTCCCGTCTGAATATAAGTAAATTTCAGCTCTGGCCCCCTACATTGCCTTCACCACAATATCAAAGAATTCATCACCTTTTAGACTGGCTCCTCCCACA
>JAIRWJ010000002.1 GCA_031269065.1 Rickettsiales bacterium | reverse complement strand
GTTACTAGCATTGGTGTACTTCTTCGGCCAGCGCAGGCTATCATGCCACTGATCGCATTGACAGTGTAAAGTGTGTACAACAGAAAGTAATTTGTTCCCGGCAGCGTCACACTCAAGTATATAGCCGCACCTAATCCCGTTAGAAACGCAATTACCTCATTGATGAAAATGAACTTTTTATTCCGCCAATCATCCTTCATCCAACTCAAAAACTCATCCACGATACTTTAAATAAAAGTTTTGCTTCGAGAAAATAAAACCTTTTAGCCAATTAGCAAGACCTACCGAGAGTATATCCGGGGAGACTGCTAACTTTATACATCATATATTATCATACTAGAGCAAATCCCCAGTAGAGTTAAATAGTGGGAGAAGACTGTAATAGAATATCCTAATACTCTTGCTGAATCTTCTGGTTCGCCTATTGAGTCTAGCTAAGTAATTACTGATTCTCGAGTTTATAGATTCTATGAAACATGCTTTATATTTACTAGCTATGTGTTCACTGCAGAATCTGGTGTTTCTATATTTCTTTCTCTGGTCTAGATACCTTTTGGGAATATATCTATTTGTTAAGATTAGACGAGCTATATTTGAATAGTCTATAGACATCCAATCCGTCTGTACAAAGATAGTTTACACCGTGTGTTCTGGCTATTCCACTGTAGAGTCTCTGACATGTTTTCTTCGTCCTATCTCCCAGTTCGAAATCAGTAACTTTATTTCTATTCCTATCATCAGTAATCCAAATGAAGGCAACTTGTTTGGCATTGAAGACTGGTGTCTTCATTTTTTCTCATTCTTTCCAGCTTTCTTTTTATCTTTTTTCATTTTCTCGGATAATTTTTTGTAGTCTTCTCCAAACGTTACGTCGCAGATGTTCTTCAACTCCTTTTCGGAAATCTCTTTGTCCTCTTTACCCTATTTAAATTTTACATATTTAACAGCTTCAGTTTCCACGTTCTCAACACCAAAACCTGTAATTCGAGGGAGAGAAGGAACTCCTCCTCGGTGGGAACTACGTTTGAATGTACTATAGAGGAAGGCCACACGAAGGCAACCTCGTTTCCCATTTTTCTACTCATACTAAAACTCCTATTTTTTTTAAGAAAATCTTACTCTGCTGAGGGTGGTAACATAAAATTAGTTGTAGAGCAACATATTTTTCGAAAAAATTTTTGAATTTGTACAATGAGCAGTTCCCCAAAAATCTTTAAACTATCGTATTTAGACATGTAATATCCTGATTATCTACTTAGTAGTGAACCAATGATCGAAGAAACATTAGTGGGCTAAGGATCATCTTGGGAACAGTTCTAACTTCAGAATTTATTGATTCCTAAGTTCTAAAATGTTTTCTTTTTTTGTTCTCTTGTATTTCACAAAACAACTACTATATAGTGTCCAGGTTTATTATTTTAACAAATCATTGGAGATATGAAGATAAAACCATTGCAGGACAGAATTTTAGTAAAAAGGGAGGACGCCGAAGAGAAAACGGCCGGGGGGATAATAATCCCGGACACTTCAAAGGAAAAGCCATCAAAGGGTGTGGTCGTGGCCGTTGGACCTGGAACTAGGAATGATAAAGGAGAGCCTATTCCCATGACCTTGAAGGTGGGTGACAGAGTGTTTTTCACAAAATGGGGTGGAACAGAATTAAAGGTCGACGACGATGAGCTTTTGGTCATGAAGGAGTCGGACATTTTAGCAACTATAGAATAGGTTTTATATATGACAGCAAAAGAAATTAAGTTTGGTTCGGACGTCAGGACGAGGATACTGGATGGCGTTAATATCCTAGCTGATGCCGTGGGTAGCACACTTGGTCCAAAAGGTAGAAATGTTATTCTGGAAAAATCTTTCGGAGCTCCAAGAATTACTAAGGATGGGGTGACTGTGGCCAAGGAGATAGAACTCAAGGATAGATTTGAGAATCTTGGAGCCCAATCTCTTAGAGAGGTTGCCAGCAAGACAAATGACTTGGCTGGTGATGGCACTACCACATCAACGGTGCTAGCCCAGACCATTTTCGCCGAAGGTGTCAAAGCTGTGGCTGCTGGACTCAATCCAATGGACATTAAGAGAGGTATAGACAAGGCTATAGCTGAGTCCGTAAGAGAAATAAGAAGTGCTAGTAAGAAGATTTCCTCTCGGGAGGAGATAATGCAGGTTGGCACTATTTCTGCTAATGGAGATCGAGAAATAGGTTCAAAGATAGCTGATGCCATGGAGAAAGTTGGATCAAATAGTCCGATAACAGTGGAAGAGGCTAAGGGACTAGAGTTCGAAGTGGAAGTGGTGGAAGGTATGAATTTTGATAGAGGTTACCTATCTCCTTATTTCGTAACCGACACGGAGAAAATGAATGTCGTTTTAGAGAATCCTTACATTCTCCTGTTCGATAAGAAGATATCTACACTGCAACCTATGATAAAAATTCTCGAGGCCATTGCCCAAAGTGGAAGGCCACTACTTATGGTTGCCGAGGATGTGGAGGGCGAAGCTTTGGCTGCGTTGGTTGTGAATAAACTACGAGGCGGGCTAAAGGTCTGTGCCGTTAAGGCTCCTGGCTTCGGTGACCGAAGAAAATCTATGCTGGAGGATGTGGCCGTGTTGACAGCAGGTCAGGTTATCTCCGAGGAAATTGGATTTAAGCTTGAGAATGTGGAGCTGGCAAATCTAGGCAGAGCTAAGAGAGTCGTTATCACCAAGGATGACACCACCATAGTCGATGGGGCTGGTAAAAAGGAGGATGTAGAGGCTCGCTGCAGCAATATCAAAAATCAGATAGAGAGCACCACATCAGACTACGATAGGGAAAAACTGCAGGAGAGACTCGCGAAATTGTCCGGAGGTGTGGCCATACTTAAAGTAGGTGGCGCTACGGAAGTTGAGGTTAAGGAGAAAAAGGATAGAGTTGAAGATGCCCTTGCTGCCACCAGAGCTGCCGTTGAGGAAGGGATAGTGGCCGGCGGAGGTGCTACCTACGTTCACATAGCTTCGAGGATAAAAAATCTTAAGGGTGAAAATGAGTCTCAAAATATGGGTATAAGGATAGTTTGCAGGGCACTACAGACTCCTACAAGGCGAATAGTGGAGAACTCTGGAATTGAGGGTTCCGTAGTCATAAATAAGATCATGGAAAATGACTCGATGGAATTCGGCTACGATGCTCAGAAGGAGGTCTATGTTGACATGGTGAAGGCCGGTATAGTTGACCCAACCAAGGTGACTAGAATAGCCCTCGAGGGAGCCAGCTCCATAGCTAGCCTCATGTTAAGCACAGAATGTGCCGTGGTGGAACTGAAGGAGGACCACAGCTGTAACTGTGGCACTGGTGGTGGCGGCATGAGCGGAGGTATGGGCGGAGGTATGGACTACTAGTCTCCTAATTTTTCTTCTCATACCCGACAAGCGTCGTGGCAGCCCAGTTCTGCAGGAACTGGGCTGCTTTCTTCTGGAATCTGTTGTCGTTTCTTAGACACATTGTATTTGTTTGGAGAGCTACATACTACCTTCCAATCACATGTTCCCCCTTATTTCTCTGGCATATGATTAGTCGAGTAAGATAAACCCAATTCACTAGATCTGCAGTTCTAAATAAACCAAAAAAGAAATTCGGGCAAGTTTCACAAGCCTCACAATCATTGACTATTCTACTGGAGTTCTAGGTTTGTTTCTTTCTCTACGCCATCGATAGCCTTATTGGCTAGATCCAAATTATCCAAAACTCCCATAAGACTTTCGCTACTCATTACATCTCCACCTAAACTTAGAGAATTTTTGGATCTTTCTCTGTTTCTGTTATTTTTTGCTGGAATGTTTATGTTGTCAATGTTGGCTTCTCTGGAATCCAGATTCAGCGAAAATCTCTTCATAGCTTCCGAAATTTTATCCTGTCTTTCTTTGTAGCTTGTTGTAATTTCATTTAGTTTCTCTCTAAATTCTCCGTTGGACCTAGCGATCCTATTGGCCGTGTTCTCCTCTAACTTGATCAGATAACTCTCACCTTCACTTTGAACGTTTTGTACCTTTCTTATAAATTCTACTTTTTTCTCTGGGGGCAGGTCTCCAATTTCAATATTATTAGATCTGAGACGTTCTTCTATTGATGCCACTGCCCACTGGGAAATAGACTCAGATCCCCTAACAATATCATTGATGATGTTGGCAGCCGTAAAAATCGGACCTTTGGGAGCATCTCTGCTCAGTATTCCAGTAGTATCGGTGGCGCTAGAGGCCTGGGGAGTTTGACTTTTTCTTTTTTGTATTCTCCCAAATCTGAGTCCATGTTCCTGATACTCTGTCTCAAGTTCCACTACTTTTCTTGCGAACCAGCACTCAAGTAGCATCTGCTTCATTTTCGCTAGGTCATTGGTCAATGTTTTGGCTCTGTTCCTCTCGCTACCCTGTTTTTCGGTTTTTTCATGGCCAAGAACGTGGCCATTAACTCCTTCTAGACACTCAAAATATTTCCTCTTTTCTTCGGCCTGGGCATTCCTTCCAAACTCTTCGACGTGAGATTTTCTAATATTCTGGACCACACTCTTTCCCTTGAAAGATTTATAATCACGGCGACCAAATCCGATATCTCCTTGACCTTGTCTCTTTCTACCGAAGATTTTGGAGAAAGAGGCTTTGAGGAAGTTCATAAATCTACGAAATGGCTTCTTTTCTTCTTCCTCTGATGCCTTTTTCTCCCTCCTGTGTGCCTCCTTTTTTGCCCCCTCGTCTAGCCGCATGTAGTTGTCCAGACGGGTTGCATCTATAAGTCCCCTTGCGGCCATGTTTATGCCAACTGTGCCCACAGCTGTTGCTACAACACTACTGCCAGCACTTTTCACAAATTTAGCCAGAGCATGAGTTGTTACAAGTGTCAAGAGTGTCTTTAGCCCTTCACTGTAGTAAAATTTCATGGCACCAATTCCTTTGCTACCCAAGGGATTCACCTCGTTAGCCTTTGTCACAGCCTCCAGATAATCAATCTCGCAGCTCGTTAGATGTTCCAGGGCATATTTTGACCCTCTTGTTTTTATCTCCTGTTCCAGCTTTTCCGCGAATTTATTGGTATCCAGGTTATGCTTTTCAGCAATGATTTTAGCCTGGGTCAGATAAACCTCCTCTAATTTTTCCTGAGTAAATTTATGAAGGTCTCCAGCTCGCTTTGTTCCATAGCAAGCTGCTCTAAACCTTTCAGCCAGTCCCGCTAGCTCTTCGGCCAGAATGCTGCGGTAGCTGATATCTAGGTGTTTATCATTCGACAGTGATAACATAAAATCTATTGTGCTGACGTATTTATCGGTGGAGTCATATTTTGCCACCTGGACAAGCAACTCTACGGCTTCCATAAATCCAACATAGTCACTCTGGGCGCTTTTGTCATTGCCAAATGGTATTCTGGCTCTCAGTCTATTTGCCGTGTCTATTAGAGTGTAAACATTTTCAGAATAAGATTCTATTCCTTTTCCCAGAGCTCCTTGGATAATTTTTCCGCTGTCTTTGTATTCCACCGCGCACCCAAGACCAAAAGATGGAATATCCCGCCAATTTTCGTTCTCAACCCGATGCCTAATCTGTCTCTCGATAAAACCCTGGGGACCAGCGTTGTCGGAAAGTATAGGAATATGATCTTTTTCCTCTGTGTAACGGGAAACTATATTGCTAACCCGCTCCTCTGGACTACCGGCAATGCTGATACGGTCGTTTCCATCCAGATTGGCACCATAGTCAAATTCAGTCTCGAATATGTGCTGGAGGAGTTTAGAATCGCTAATGTCCGCAAACTTGTCTTTCATAGTATCCATGGTCCAGGGAATTATTCTAAGTTTGTCGCTTTCAATGAGGCTTATGAGCTGCTCCTCCGGAAGGGCTCCGATCCTGTTTTCTTTGGACAGGAACGCCAGCACATCCGACTGCAGGTGATGTAGTTTGTTTGCCGAGTATAGAGCCTCAATTTGCTCTCTTCTTAGTTGTGAAGCCTGTCCCAGACCAATGGCTTCAAGATGTTCTTCATCAAATTTGGCAAACTGTTCACCTGAAAAGCTGGCCATAGCTTCAGCGCCAATTTCTTCCAATACTTCGATTTTTATTGCATTCGGATCTTCTATGATATTTATTTTTTTGTTCTTTAGAAAGAGACCATCTCCCCCGACAGTTGCTATAGTGGCCAATTGCTTGGAAGTCAACTGGCTGTAGAAATTTTTTCTCGAATCCTCTCCTAGTTTTTTTATAGTGCGATCATCTATTCTACTGATAGTACCAGGAGACAAAAATTCTATTTTTTCGCTTTCTACCAGACTTGCCAGCTGATTAGCCATCCTATCGTTGCCCCCGGCCGTAATACCG
>JAIRWJ010000049.1 GCA_031269065.1 Rickettsiales bacterium | reverse complement strand
ATCCAGGATTCTAATTATCTCATTCAGGTCATCTTCTCCTAGAAGCGATGTATGAACAGTAGTTCGGATTTCTAGCTCAATCCTAGCATTTAGAAAATTCTCTACAACAAAATTCAGCGTATTTTCAAAATTTCTATAGAGTGCGCTATTCACTTGTGTCACAAGGGTAAACTTATTCTTCGGTGCTTTGAAATCCAAGGCTATGGAGTCAACTAGCCCATCCTCCACAATTTGCTGAATCATATTTGAATTTAGACCATTTGTGTCAATCTTCACTCTGAAGCCAAGATCCTTTATTTTGCTCACAAAAGCACCCAGTTTATCATAAAGTGTGCACTCTCCGCCGGATAGCACAACACCGTCCAGCAGACCAACTTTAGTTCCCAGAAACTTGAGTACGGTCTCTTCATTCAGAAAACCATCTTTTTGAACCAACAGATCTGCATTATGACAATATTTGCATCTCATATTGCAGCCGGCAAACCATACTATGGAGGCTAGCTTACCCGGATAGTCCTGCAAAGTGAATTTTGTAATGTCAGCTATTTTCAGGATCACCTAACTCCTCCGGACCTCTTCTAGATAATCCTCATATTCTCCCTCGGACATGAGTTCATCATCTAGTTCCGGCTTAGAAGAGAGATATATTCTGTACAGCCAACTGTTTTCCATGTCATTGCTGAACAACTGCTCGTAGTTATCGATGAGAGAGTCATTGGCATCCACTATTTTCCCACTGAAAACAGAGCATATGTTAAAGTTTTCGCCACCATTATAGTTTATCTGGCCAATTATTTCTGTTTTGCTGCAGATGCCGCCGATGGTTGGCAACTCTATAAAATTTATTATGTCCATCTCGTTCAGGATGAAGCTAGTTAGGCCAACAGTTACGATATCATTATCTATGGATATACAATAGTTGTCCCTTGTATAAAATATTTCCTCCATATTTCTCCGGTTTTTCAGGTTAACTCGCTTAACTAAATACATTTTTTTATTTTACAAGCATGTATGTAAAGTCCATGCCTAAAAATACCAAAAACAAATCAGAAAACCGTCTCCTAGAATCAGTTAACTCAAAAGTAGGAAATTATCTGGCAAGATTCAGCCGGAGAGCCAGAAGATTCAATGAATAATCATTGAAAATGCTCTGCTATAGTCTTCTATTCTGTTCGACAAACTCTACTGGAGATTTGCTCTGTACATTATAAGATAGTAGTCCCGTACAAGTTGCATTTATTTTTGACAACCAACCTCTCTAATTGCACAATCTTCGTACTATTTAATAAATTATGGGGGAAGGTGTTGTGTTGCGAGAATTAATTTTAGTTGCCCCAATCAGTATAGCCTGTGCTGGTCCGGTGAGAGCTATGCTGATGGAATCCATATGTGCATGGGGAGACTTCGGAAATGGCGAAAAATCCGATATAGAGAATAATCTGTCTGAGTATAGAGTGGAGGAGACCCTTGAGGAGAGGAAGATCAAAAAAACATTTAGATGACATAGAATTCTTGGGGAAAAGAGGCTAATATTATGTACCACTAATAATGTGTGAAGGAAGATATAGAATGTTGTGGTTGGTCTTGTTGCCTATTTTTTGTGTTAGACCTCGTGACATCAGGATAAACCTTTCTACGAAGGAGACCATCAATGTAGAGAAGAAGCTGAGGCTTTTGTGGTCAATGGGAGACATCAAGGGTCGATGTATCATCGGATTGTCAGAGCTTCCTTGGGAGGAAAAGGATGTAATGGTGTGGTACAACGAAGCCGAGGATAATAGGCCTAGAGATGGGGCATCAGAATGTATGTCGAACTGGGTAATGTCATTGATTAAACCGGTGTTGTAGATGGTAGTTGGTAGTTGACTTTTCAAATTGTTGAGGATGGGACTCCTTCTTTCTACGGAGGGAGTAGCAACTGTCATCGGTACTTTCAGGGGCAGCATGATTAATTTATAGATAAGCAGTCCAAAAATACAATTATAATTATGGTTGAAAATAATTATTTTATTGGTATCTTGGCTGATATCTGTTAATACCTAATATACCCTATGAATACTATTAAAAGCGAGAAAAACCATGGCTGTCCTGGGAATATACCAAAGGGACTGAGGCTGATCTATGCCATTTTGACTATCCTATCTCTGGCTGTCATTATTTTATGCTTCAAAGTGTGTGGCTTCCGCAAACATGCAAAATTTCTTGAAGAGCAATTCTCAGCCTGGGTAGATAAAAATCCCGAAGCTATTATAAGCTCTGTAAACAAATATGCCGAAAGACGGCGTGGCGAACAGCAAGCTCAACAGACTGAGAAGGTTGGAAAGAATATGGATGCTATCATCAGCGAAAAGAGCGCTGGAATATACAACCCATCCGGAAAGAAGGTCGTAGTGGTTTTCTTTGACTATAACTGTGGATACTGCAAGAAAGCCTCTAAAGCTATTGAGGAAGTTGTAAAAGAAATCAAGAATGTAAAAGTACTATTCAAAGATCTACCCATATTCGGAGGAATTTCTACTACCGCTGCAAAATATTCGGTCGCCGTATCTATGGTAGAGGGTAAAAAATTCTTTGATTTCCACAAGGCTCTGATGGGTGGAGATGCAGGAAGTGAAAAGGGTATAGAGGATGCACTGGTGGTGGCAAAGATCAATGTGGAGAAAATAAAGAAGGCTCTTAGTTCAAAATCAAAAGAAATTGAAGAGAGGATAGATGCTAACCTGAAGCTGGCTGGAAACCTCGAAATAGGGGGCACTCCGGCGATGTTGATAAATGGCAAGTTTATTCCCGGCTACGTTGAGGCAAGTACCATGAAAGACATGCTCAAATAGCCTATGGTTGCTTCTTGGGTATTCTATGTCTCCGGATAATTTCCAGAACAAGCAGGACCTTACTACAAGTAGAGTAGCTCCGCTTTTTGGGAGAGTGTTGGTTGTGGTCTTCATGCCGCTAGTGTTGGGGCAGTGTTGTGGGAATTTTGGAAATGGGGGTATTGAAGAAAAATCCGAGGCAAAAGATAACAATAGTCTGGAGAGTATTACCGATAGCAATGATTATACTGGCGAAGCTAGTGCTGAGCAGGTTATGAATAATATACTTGGTAATAAGTACCAAAACTACTCGGATGTTCTGGATAGAAACAAAGATTACGATAGTTCAAGATACTTCGGAGGACTGAGCAAAAATGCAAGAGATGGCGACCCGGGGAAAAAATTCAGATTCCATGATTCTATCAAGGGCACTCCGAGACAGATGGCCGATCTCTATTTTCTATTTAACTGTTGGTATTATTTTGAAACTAGAGGTAAGAATCTGGGGGAAGCAACGATTTGCAAGAATTCCTTCATAGAGCTCAGCCATAGCCTCAGAATAGGCACCGGAGAAAAAATTGTCAGCAACAGGAAGAGTCTTGGTACGGGTCTGACAGAAGAAGAGGAGACCATTTTCGCAGAATTTGTGAAAAATAAAACCATTAACATTCTATTCGACTACGACGCCTATAAGCTGAATCCCAGTGGAATTGCCAAAATTGGGCTATTACTTAGATATTTGAACCATCTCGGGAGTGACTACCAGGTAACCATAATTGGCCATGCTGATAGAATTGGCAAGCCCATATATAATAACACTTTAGCTCGGAGGAGGGCTAACAGTGTTTTTAATATTCTCCTGAAGAACGGGGTTCCTCGCAATTTGATAACTGTCCAGAACCTTGGGTCAAAATCGCCTAGGGTAATAACCCGGAGAGGAATAAAAAATCAGTTCAACCGGAGAGTTGAAATCATAATAGATACCGATTACAGGGATCAGGACCTTCAGCCGGAACCTCAGATAGTACAGCGAAATAGTACCTCCTAGAGAGGAGGATCAGAGGCTGAAATATATACAGTCAAGTATGATAAACATAGACTTTCCCATATCTAGAGTGGGTACATTGCGCCCCCCAATATTTCATTGACGGATTACTAATTTTATGATATAATAGGTACGTAACGTGGGCTCCGGTGGATTTTGGAGTCTATAGATTATGAATAATGGAGGTTCCCATGGAAATAAAAGTAATTAATCCGGAAAAGGATAGAGAGACACTCTATGATGTGGTTGGAAAGTATCTGGACGCTCGTTTCGGTGCTGGAGGTCTATCTGCTGAGCGTAACAAAAATGAAATAGAGAAACGGAAACTTCTAATGCTAAGAAATGGTGTTAACGAGCAGGTGGTAGACAGATTTGTCAGAGTTAGTGAAATAGAGGCAATGTTGGAAACGAATGGAGTAAAAGAACGGTTGCTTCTTAGTGAACATGACAATTTGAAGTTTGTTAGTAGAGTTCCTATAGTACAGGATGGAGTAACTACTCGGGCAGTGGGGAGTGAACGGCTAGATCTGATAACGATCAAGCATGGCTATAATTTTCTGTTTGTAGAGGGAGTAGGAGTATCCGTTGAAGGTGATAATGGTGTAGATGGCAACCACTACGTTGCAGCTCGGGCTGTCCGCGATCCAGAGACAGGTGAAATTGCTTTGCTGCACAGAGACTCAAAGCACGAAGGAATTAGTGAAGAATTTAAGATATTCGCAAGAAGAGAGTTTGGCGATAACATCAGAATAGTTAACATAGAGAACCAGGAAGGGGTTATGTGCCAGAATGATGGTACAACCTGTGGTCTGCGGGCTTTGGCATGTTTAGTAAATGGCGGCCTGTTTTATAGAATAGAGGAAAGAATAGCAGAATTAGGCAGTTTAAATAGGTTTATTGGTTCAGGAGAAGTAAAACTTTCTGTTATATCCGCAGGAAATAAGATTTTGTTTTCTGGAGAAAAAAATGATAGAGTCCATGATCCAGATAGTTATCTAAATATATCCGAGTTGTTGCTAGATAGTTATGTATCCATGTGCAACAATGAGCGTACAGAGTTTTTGCCTATCCCAGCAAGAATTGGAGATAAACGCAACAGGAAGATCGGCGAATATATTGAGAAAGATTCTAGGGAAACCGAGGTATTGGTCGCCTTGCTAATTCAGAATACTGATAAATTGGGGCTAACGCTGGGTACCTGCGGGACAGAAGATAACAGAGGTGCTACAACTAATTTCGGTATCACAAACTGCTACCATCATTTGGAAAAGGGTACCATTGCAGGGCAAATTGATGCTGGTGGCTCTTATAATATGATGTTTAGACTAAGCGGATGGCATGATGACTTTGTTTCCGCGAAAATATTCCGTGATTTGGATGGCAAGATTATAGTTCTTCACATAGATCCTCAGAACAAAGGGGTTAGTAAGGAATTTCAAGAATTTATTTCGGAGGAACTGAGAGGTTACGGCAATTTTGAAATTAAGAACATTGAAAGTGATAATAAAAAATCAAAGAGTGGCAGGGCTGGCAGCATGGAAACACTGATGGCTCTAGGAAATGGTGGTTCATTAGCCAAGACACGGGCAGCGATAATCAGAGAATCCAGGTCTGCGGAGTTGAAAAGAAATAAAGTCGAACTAAAAAACTGCCGGGATGCTAATTCCGAGATTAACGATAGATTGTTTCCCCAAAAAATAGTACAGTAAGAAGCCTAGTCTGGGCTTCGGATGCCCAATAGCTGGCCCTAGGCTGAAGCCTTCTGTATGTAAGTAGACTTATTAGTAGATAGTCCTGAATTTACTAGAGATAAGAATCACATAAATGGAATAGAATCTTTTTGGTCCTTTGCTAGGAACAGACTTAGCAAATTTAACATTTTTGCAGATGATAAATTTATTTTACATTAAAAGAATTTAAATATAGATTCAATAACGGAATTTGACCAGAAAAGAATTTGAAAGAGTAGTCCTAAAAATAACAAAAAGATATTTGAAAAGATAAAGGAAAATAAAATTTCCTAGTTAAGATAATTACCTAGTCAAGCCCCAAAAATACTCAAAATACTGTCTGAAATAAGAACATGATTTAAGATTTAATCTGACAATTAGTCTGGCCAATTACAAAAATGGTTTTCTACAGCTAGTATAGGAAAGTGAACAAGAAGAAAAAATCTGTATTCTAAAAACACCAAAATTTTAGTTTTGCAGAGGTCTAATAAACTACTTACATTTACTGGTGAAGATGTTTCCGTAGGAGTTCCCTATGGAAGTGCTGCAGGAGCCTATATATCTAAAAATGGTGCAGTAGTTGGAACTACATTCAGAAATATTTTTTTGGGAAAAGCAAAAGAAGAAGGTTCTGATACTGAGATTGGCTCCGGAGAATCAGCCTACAAGCCTATGAAGGGAATATAGAGTCAATTCATGGAGATTCATGTGATTCGAAAGACGATCAACAAAAAAACTTCAAAAAAGATGGTGTAAGAAGATGCATATAATGATGAAGGCTATTCCTATGACGCCGGAATCTGGTAACCGGCTGAGTTCTCTTATTGACTGGAGGATTTGTTTTGTGAATCTAAACTGTACTATGTATCTGGATCTCCTAATTTCTCCCACAGCGGAAGGCCTCAGGGGAATAAAGAATGGGAAGTAATAGTAGGGCGGTAGTAATTTCTGTTGATTTATGTAAAGATTTCTGCATAATAGGAACAGTCATTATCCAATGAGAGTAATTTAATAGATGTTTAGCGAGATCGTAGATAATTTGGTACCAATAGTTATCGAGCAGACTCCTCGAGGAGAGAGATCTTTTGATATATTTTCCAGATTGCTCAAAGAGAGAATTATTTTTCTCAGCGGGGAGGTGAACGATATTACGAGCTCTCTTATTATAGCTCAATTGCTTTTTTTGGAGTCTGAGAACCCCGATAGAGATATTTTTATGTATATAAATTCACCTGGTGGGGTTGTGACCTCAGGACTGGCTATCTATGATACAATGCTGTACATAAAGCCTAAGATATCCACGATTTGTATGGGTCAGGCTTGTTCCATGGCCTCGTTGCTGTTGCAGGCCGGAGAGAAAGGGAAGAGATATTCATTGCCACATTCCCGAATCATGGTACACCAACCATCTGGTGGCTACAGTGGCCAGGCAACAGATATAGAAATTCATACAAAGGAGATTTTAAGTATAAAAAGGAAGGTAAATGAGATATATGTCAGGCACACTGGACATAAACTGTCTGTTGTTGAGAAAAACATGGAGAGAGACCACTTTATGACGGCGGAAGAGGCACTGAAGTTCGGACTGATAGATAGAATTATTTCCAATAGATCCGAAATCAAGTCGGATGCCGAAGAACTGGAGAAAAAATAAGTGTTTGGTAAGAAAAGAGATCTAACTTTATAACAAATAATAAATGTAATTGGGGGAGGAGTGAGTGTATTACCTAAAAAAAGTTCTAGAGATTAGCGCGAGTCACAGAGTTACGTTGGAAGGCGGTAACTGTGAGGACTCTCACGGACATAATTGGATTATCACTGTATACTGCAAAAGTAAGAACCTCACGGAAAACGGTATGGTGGTCGATTTTGCATATATAAAGAAGATTATCCATTCGAATTTGGACCATAAGGATCTTAACGAAGTTCTGGGGTTCAACCCTACAACCGAGAACATAGCCAAATGGGTGGTGGACAGAGTACCTCACTGTTATAGGGCCACTGTGCAGGAAACTAGGGATAACGAAGCTAGCTATGAGCTGTAGGTTAGAAATTTTGATTTTCCGATGAACCTAGATAAAATTGAGAATGGCTTCAGGCTGCTGATTGAAGGCACTGGCGACAATCCTGCCAGAACCGGTTTAGTTGAGACTCCGAAGAGAGCAGCCCAAGGACTGACGGCTCTTCTGGAGGGCTATGACCAGGACGATGGAAGTTTTTACAAGACATTTGAATGTAACAACAGCGACTTAGTTCTGGTGAGAGATATAGAGTTCGCCTCTGTTTGTGAACACCATTTTATGCCATTCTATGGCCTAGTTACTCTGGGCTATATTCCTAGTGGCAGAATTCTGGGACTGAGCAAATTCTGTAGAATTGTTGATTGCTTCTCAAAGAGGCTGCAGATTCAGGAGAATCTGGTTAGGGACATAGGTAACTCGATAGTCGAACATCTGAGACCTTCAGATCTATTTGTGCTGGCTAGAGCGAAGCACCTCTGTATGACCTGCAGGGGAGTAAATAAAAGGAAAGTGAACGTGACCACCCTGTTCACCTATGGGAAATACGCGAATTCTAGCGAAATAGATCTGTTAAAACTAGCCGGAGATGGAGCGAATTCTTTTTGACTCCAATTAGCAGGTCACTTATTCTACTGTGTAGTTGTTTCTATCACTGAAGATTTTTCGCATAAGTCTGTTGTTCAGCTGGTGACCACTTTTGCTAGCCACCACGGCTCCTCTTATGTCGTTATAGCCAGATGTGAATAGATCACCCACACAGTCTAGCACTTTGTGTTTTACCACCTCCTTCTCCTGGAGAATTATCTGAGGGTTTATTAGGCCTTCATCGTCAAAGACCAGAGCATTCTCTAAACTACCACCTAGGGCCAGGCCGGCTTCCCTCATGCGATCTGCATCGCGTTGGTTACAGAATGTCCTTGCTGAAGCTATTTCTTTCCTGAACTTTTCCCGATTTCCGTCAAAAAAATAGTGTTGATCACCTATCTTTCCGTAGTTGAAGCTAACATCCATATCTATTGAGAATTTGTCTGAGGGTTTTATGCTAATGGACCCATTTTGGTCTTCTACAACCACTTTCTTCCTGATCCTTAGAATTTTTCTAACCGCTGGCAGCTCAACAATTTCACAATCTAAAATTTCGTCGATGAAACATCTTGAGGATCCATCCATCGCTGGAACTTCCCCGCCCTCCAGCTCGACAGCAAGATTATCCACATCACAGGCCCAGAGTGCTGCCATCAGATGTTCTATTGTTAGAATTCTGGACAAACCATCTCTAGTACCAATTGTTGTTCCCAGATTTGTTTCTAGAACATTTTCGTAGGTTGCAGTTATCCAAGAAAATGATTCGCCCCCAGGTCTAAATACTATCCCTTCAAATTCTGAAGGAATCAGCCTAGCAATTACATTCTTACCAGAGTGTAGCCCGATTCCTCTGATCTCCCGAGAGCTTCCCAGAGTTTTCTGCATCATATAGATCCTGCTTTCCTATTTTCTGTCAGCATAGCTGAAAATCTGGCCTCAGCAACTCTACCACCGGATACGACAGCAATTCCCTCACAACACCAAAGATTCATTTTATGATTCAGAATTCTGACCCGAAGCTCCAGCCTATCCCCCGGAACCACAGATTTCCTGAATTTAGCACCTTCTATAGCTGTAAACAGCACAATGCCAGAATCATCACTCTTTCTTGCTATAGACTTGGATATAAGGACACTAGCTGTCTGGGCCATAGCCTCTACTATTAGCACGCCTGGCATTATAGGATTTCCTACAAAATGGCCCTGAAAAAAACTCTCATTGAAGGTCAGATTTTTGATCCCAACGCAGGATACACTATCAACAAAGTCCACCACCAGATCGAGCAGCAAAAATGGATATCTGTGTGGAATGAGTTCCATAATCTCGATTATATTTATAACATTAATCTTCTGCATAGGAGTTATTTCTTACTAATTTTTTTAAAACCACCGTGGACTTTAGCCAGTCACCCATTACCATAGCCGGAATACCAGCCACTACAGCTCCAGCTGCAACACTTTTTGCCACGCCACTGCAGGCAGCAATTTTTGCACCGTCTCCTATGCTTATATGTCCTAGTATCCCAGCCTTACCTCCAATCTGAACATAGTTTCCTATCACAGCGCTGCCAGCTATGCCAACCTGGGCAGCCATAAAGCAGCCAATTCCTACCCTGACACCATGAGCTATTTGTACCAAATTATCTATTTTTGTGTCCTTTCCTATAACCGTGTCCTCCAGTGCACCCCGGTCTATGCAGGTACTCGAACCTATCTCCACATTATCTCCGATGATTACTAAACCTATCTGGGGTATCTTATAGTTGAAACCTTTGTCATAGGCAAACCCAAAACCGCACTGGCCTATATTTGCTCCATTCTGTATCACGCAGTTAGCCCCTATTTTGGCATAGGATATGGTCGAATTGGGGCCCAGATAGGTTCCATTCCCTATCTGGCAGTCGTGGCCTATGACTACATTAGCACAGATTTTACAACCATTTCCAATCTTTACGCGCTCTCCAACATAGGAATTTTGTTGTATTTCCACATCGGAGCCAATCTCCGCAGTTGGGTCGACCCAAGCTCCGGTAGCTATAGAAGGTTTCAGCATAAACTGGGGCACAAAATACAGATAATCCAAAGTTTTCGCATAGGCGCTATGCACATTGTCCACAACAACTGCTCTAACACCGGCTGGGAGCAGACGAACATTATCCCTGCCGACCAGACAGTAGCTGGCCTTTGTGGTTTCCATATCCTTAGCATATCTAGGATTCATAAAAAATGTGATTTCCCCTTTCCCAGCGCTGGACAGTACTTTCATGTCATATACTCTGTCCTCCTTATCTAAATCTTCAATGTTTTTCACGGCCACGAGACCGTTGATTTTGCCAAGAGTAATATACTCGCACCTTCTGCGGAAAAAACCGTTAAATACCTTTGCGCCACTAAGATCCTTAGCTAGCTGTATAATGTTCTGCACTCCCATTGTACAAAGCATCTTATATGGCCGAAATTAGAGTGGTAAAAAATAAAATATCAAGCCCATTTTTTCAAAATGGAACTACTAACTTCATATATTAGCCATAGCCATGGTATGTAATCTAGGTCTACGTTTTTTCAAGTATTTCATCTTGGAGGATCCGGAGATCGACTGAAATTGTTAGCGCACTCATGTATTTACTGAGGGTTTTTATCTTTTTCTCTAGTCTGGCAGGCTGCCCCCTTGGGGAAGAGTCAGAACTTTCCACTAGATAAGCTTTTATTTCAGTTGCCAAATCTCTCTCTGCACATAGGGTATGGTTTCTGTATATTGATATCCCAGGCATAATAACATCCGATATGTATTAGCTCTGACACTATAACACACAAATGCGTCTAAATAAGCGTGCTATACAGATTATCTCATTTCTAATTATTGTTTTTTTCTGACATTCCTCTCACAAACATGCAACCCCCCAAGAAGATCATAGAGGAAACTTGCGGAACAGCGGCCCGGGTCAGCTTTCCACAACCATAGATCTCCAAAAAAATGTTAGCCAAATATTCCAGTGAAAAGACTATTTTGTCTTCTTTTTTTTGGTGGTGGTATTTCTTATCCTTGGCTTGAATTTTTCGGCTCCTTTTACCTCGGCCCTATTAAGGAGCAGAGCGACTCTGTCTGTTGGTTTAGCTCCAACGCCCAGCCAGTACTCAATTCTCTCACTGTTCACACTAAATCTTGCCTTTTTATCATCACCTAAAGTGGGGTTATAATAACCCACACTCTCTATAAACTTACCGTCCCTCGGAGACCTGTCATCTGCCACTACCACATGGTATGATGGCAGGTTTCTCCGTCCCGTCCTAGCTAATCTAATTTTAGTAGACATCCTCTCAATAGATAAACAATTATTCATATCCTCCGTGAAATTCCAAACAGGTTTTCCCGACCCCAGCCCTACCGTCCTAGCCCCTACTCATCAATTTCACCGGTACTGAAGCTACAGTCTATCCTTTTAATTTTCAACAGAGATGAAAAAATATTTTTAGGAACTATGTGCCAGATTTATAGGTATTTACACTAAAAACCAATACCAGATTCATTTATTGTAGTCTATATAAGCCATAGCCAATGTTTTGCTATTTTTAAACATTTATCTATTATGTAGATATATGAATTCACTGTAACATGTTATACATAGTCGTGGCGACCGCAGTGGCTCTGCAGATAGTTCTGAAACTCATGCATGTGCACAGCTACAGGGAAATCATATTTTTTACCGCACTCCTTGTGGTACTGTTTTTTACCCAGAGAAGTTAGCTCTCACAACGTCAGCATATCTGACTATTTGTCTTTCTGATTGGTATACTGAGTCAGGTAGAGGCTATTGTCCCGCTTTCCGTTTACATTTTGGAAGCATTTTTCACAAAAAAACTGATAGTCCTGGAGGGTTGCCTGGCTAAAGACAAAAAGTCCCTGCTGGAGCTTCCTCTCGTTCTCCGAGCTCAGCTTATGATTAACGGCATAGTTGTTACATCCAGGATATTCGCATTTGCCGTAGAATGTAACCTTTTCCTCAAAATCAACTCCATGCCTTCTGCAGGAGTCTTTAACAATACCGTATGTAGGCCAAATATCACCACTAGCGTAGTACTTTAGTCCAGAAAGGATCAGAAGCTCAATCCCATTTTGTTCCATACTTCCTATGAGTCTGTCTATGGTCTCGGCTTTAAAGGCGTGAAATTCTTCAATAACTATATATTTTTTTCCAGTTTTCAGGAAATCGACATTGTCATCCACCATCGAACATGGAAACCTTTTATTATCGTAGGCTCTGGATTTTATATAACTGCCAGAGCGGATTTCTGTATAATGCTTAAAAAGGTCAACACCACCTTTTTCGTACTCATCGGCTAGACAACCCTCCAGATAATCATCTATTACACTTTTGGATTTTCCAGCACCCATTGTACCTGTAATTAAAACAACTTTCAAATTTTAACTAATAGTTCGTTCCATCAAACTACAATCCGTTGTTATATTTTCAAGGTTTCAAAGTTGGCGAAAAATAACTCCCGTCTCTCAGCTGCCATGACCCCAGATGCCAGACCTATCCAACCAACCTGTGATCTTACCTATCTTCACTTTGCATCTATGTTTTTTACATTTCAGAAGTCTCCCCACAATATTTTTTTCAACTCTGTGGGTAGGATAGGCTATATTATCAAAATTATGATATAGGAACTGCTCTGGTTTTATAGTTATAACTGTTCTAATTTTTAGTGACAGATTCTCGCTCAACCAGCCACTGTCGCCGTCTAAGTCAACTACTTTGAGCCATTTGTCATACTCCCCTGTAACTCTCATTGGCATGTGTTTCAGTTTGTAAACGTGGACGATGGGAAAATTTTTGCCTGGACCGGCTCTCACGTTTGTTTCGTCTGATCTTAGAGCCACAAAACTTCCTCCTATTCCATCCCTAAACACAGCACTTTTTCTTCTACAACCACCAATAGATATTGAGAACAAAAAGACAAGAGTTAGAGCCCGAGTCCTTGAGTTCATGCCTTGATAAATTTGAATAAAATTAAAAATGCCAAAAAGGACGTAACTAGGGACAAACCGTTATAATTTTCAATAAATGGATCCCTTTCAGCTGACTCCAGATATTTCCCCAGTCTATAGCCCAGGACATCCTGCAGATGCGTCAGCAGGGCCATAGACATATTTATGAGTGTAAACCGAATTAGCTTCTGTTTCAGAAAGAGCGATGATATAAGACCAATTGGCATACTAACTAGCAAAGAACCTATGAACCCCATAGTGGTTCTGCTGGGATGTAATTTGTCAGATAGAATCTCACCTTCGAAGATACTTTCAAATATATTGGTGGATACTCTAATGGTCAGCAGCAATAGAAACAGCCAAACTATTAGATCCGTTGGGTTTTTCAGATTGACTATATATAACATAGAAAAGCTTGGAATCATGGTATAGAGATAGGAGAACAGACAATAAATTCTATTGTGATGACAATTTTCGCTGATTTTTGCGGTCTTTCTGGCAACATGCACACACAGTCCGAGAATTAGAAATATGCACAAATTCCTGAAGTACAGAGCAGACACAAACATAAATACCAGATAGGAAACTGCCGGAAGGTAATTCCTCCATTCCCTAAGATGGCCTGTGCCAATTCTATTCCTCAGCCAACCGTAGATCCTGGACAGCCCACTTTTTTTTAGTTCATCTTCTACCATAGGTCCTCTTTCTGTTTTTAAACTCCTCTATGGCCAGATCAAAACACTTTTCATCAAAGTCCGGCCACAGAACATCAGTGAAGTATAGCTCCGAATAGCTTATCTCCCAGAGCAAAAAATTACTAATCCTCAGATAGCTCCCTGTTCTTATAACAAGATCTGGATAGACTATATCTGGATTGTACAAATACCTCTTGAACAACTCCTCGTCTATATCGCCAACCTGTAGTTTGCCAGATTTCACATCCAGAGCAATATTTTTTGCTGCGTTGACTATCTCGGCCCTTCCGCCATAGCTAAAGGCTATGTTCAGAGACAATCCATTGTTATTGGCGGTTTTTTCCTCAAGATCATGAATTTTTTTACGTGTGCCCTGGTCTAGCCTCTCTAAATCCCCAATTATCTTCAGCCTTACGTTATTTTCTGCCAATCTATCCAGATAATTATCCAGATAGAAACTAACCAATGCTAGGATATAACCAACCTCCTCCTCAGATCTTCCCCAGTTTTCTGTCGAAAAAGTGTAGAAAGTCAGCGATTTTACGCCTGCTTTCCTAGCATGTTCCAGAATCTTCTCCAATGTCTCCGCCCCCTTTTTATGGCCATGATTCACATCCAAGTTTCTTTTTTTTGCCCACCTACCATTACCATCCATTATTATGGCAATACTCTCCGGAAAATTTCCCCCGCTTCTCATGGAATCCCATCCGTGGCCTGTTTTTTTTACGCTGACCCATGTTCCCACTACTACAAGCAAAAGAAACACCGTTATCAGAGTGGAAATTACCAATTTTCTCGAAGACATAGGGCTAGACCATCATTAGACTTTTTTCCTTAGCAGATACCATATCGTCCACGTTTTTCGTATACTTATCTGTTAGATTCTGGGTTTTCTTCTCAAAATCCTTCACCAGATCTTCACTAAAGTTATTCTTAATTTTTCTAATTTTCTCTAGGGAATCCTTTCTCAGATTTCTCAGAGATACTTTCCTATCCTCACCGTACTTTCTGACAATCTTGCAGAGCTCTTTTCTTCGATCTTCGCTAAGTTTTGGTATGTTTATTTTTATAGATAGACCATCGACCACTGGATTGAAACCCAGGTTTGCGGCCAATATGGCCTTCTCAACACTCGATACTATCGACTTGTCCCAGATCTGCAGGGACAGAGTAAGAGAATCAGGAACAGATATGTTAGCAACTTTGTTCAGGGGTGTGTGTTCGCCATAGCAGTCTACCATAATTCTATCCAAAAGGGATGGCATAGCCCGTCCTGTGTTGACTGTAGCCAAATCTTTCCTTAGTGACTCTATAGTCTTCTGCATCATAGCATCAGCATCATTTAAAATATCTTGCATATATGATTCACCTATCTTTATAAAAATCGTACAATTTATTTTTGTAAACGGCAACGTGTTCCAGAAGACCGTCTAGAATAGCAAATATTTCATCCCTCACTTTACTGTTTCTTATGTTTTTAAGATATTCAATATACTTTTCTAGCAGGTGATCAGTGATTTTCTTTATATCGTCAGGAAGTGGCAGCAGCACATCGAACTTCGTCCCATCATCAACGTCATCCAACTTCAGAATTTCCTCTCTAATTCTGGAGGATATGTCATAGTACAACAATATCCTGTCATAAACGTATTTTTCGTACTCCAAGAAAGAACCGATGGACAAACAAGTATGCCAATGCTAGAGTAAATATATTGAAAAACAAGATTTAGGATTTTTTTCAATTATCCATCGCTGATACGTAGTGTGTCCATCTTTGAAGAAGCTGCCAAGGAATTAAAGAAAATGTTCCCAGTGTTGGGAGAAAAATCTTTTCTTCAACTAGGACCCAGCATAGGTTGACAACAGCATTATTCCTTTTAAGGCTCTGTCTCTTAGTTTATCCAGCATTATGTACTCCACCTCGGACAGCGGGGCCGATTTGCCAGAAAACCTATGTCCCTCAAGTAGAAAAGATATAGGAATCTGAAAATAGTTGGCAGCTGTTCCTATTTCGCTATAGCCCAGCGATCTTTGGGAATCTATGCAGGATATTCTACATTCCATCCTTAGGGTTGACGGCCACTGCTTATTATTTCGGTTTGCATCATGTCCCACGATGTATTTTAGTCCAGGAATTAGGTCACTCATTTTTAGATCTTCTTCCCTTATCCATGTTATACTTTCTCTAGTGAGCCCCTGCACAATTTGGATTATCTCCTCTTCCCCTGGCAGGAATAGGACTGTTTGCCCCTTCTCTACCTCTATTCCGTGTCTTTCAACCAATATAACTCTGATAATATTAAACTCGTTCAGGACTAACACCAATTTCCCTATTTCTATTTCGGTTAAATCCCGCTCTCCTAGCACTAGATTTGTCATTTTCTTAAGTTCTACTGCCAGATTTTGTATTCTTTCCTTTAGTTTTACATAGTTAGGGTCATTCCATCCCGTTGGGCTGTCCACTAGTGCTCTAGCCATAGCACCGAAGTATTTGCCCAGCTCTGTCACCATTCCTCTCGTAATTACCGCATGTGAGAAAAGTGTTGTTCCAATACTGTAGACAAGACACAGTTCCCCACTTTTCACGGCCTCTCTGATGCTTCCAGATATGGCAGAAAATTTAGCCATACAATTTTTACTAACACCATACTCCGTTGCATTGCGTCCAGTTGAAAATGTATTGTTGGCACCATTGGCTATAGCATATCGAATACTATATTCTATATCGTGTGCAATATAAAAATTCTCATGGTTTCCAATTAGTATTCTAGGAATCAGATAATCCCCAAACAGATTGGAGTACAATCTGTAGAGACGTCGAATTAGGAAGACCATTTGCTCCGATTGCTGTCCTCTGTCAACAAAATCACCGCAGTTGATATACCTTCCATATCTCTCTGTGGGAATCACATCGGGTAACAGCTGCATATGGAACATCAGGCTGGCGAATTCCTTCCCGTCGAATTTCCTTTCGAATTCTTCTCTCCTTTTCTCAAGTTTTTCCAACGTGTACTCTTTTTTCTCTACTGGATCCAAAAATATTATTCCAATTGGGTTACTCCTATTAAATTCCACCATACCATTTCTCAACAGAGTGAAAAAAAACGCACTAATGTCACCATGCAAGTCTGATTCAACGACGACGCTATTCACACTAAGATCAGATTCCAAATCTTTTCTGGGTTTAGTGGCTAAACTACCGACGATCATGTAGATCAGAAGTCTAAGTCTGTTTTCTACCTCTTCCAGGTTTCTATTTCTGGCCAAATCCTTGTCCTCTTTACTTCTAGATCTAAGGCTGTCACAAAAATCATCGGCACAGTACAGCAGGAAAGACGGGTTATATAAACTAAGAACTCTATCTACTAGGTCACCAAGCAATTTCTCACATGATTTTCCGTGACATCTCTCATTGTTTTCTAACATAGTGTAGCCCCTTTTTTTATATATCCGACTAGCATCGTAAAATAAGTCCTTGGAAATTTTTGTAATTCCCGTGTCTTTTACACATCTAAACTCATATTCTCTCAAAAGCAACTTCTAAAAAGACTAGCGAGGAAACACAACAAAGGATTTTATCTGGTAAAGCTATAGAAGTATTGGTGCCCTATCTCAGGGTTATCAGAGAAATACTATTTGATAATGAAATTAAAATTGCAATATATTCCTTGATTTTTACTATTTATCCAATACCTTTGGAACAACAGACAAAAAATTATAGGAATAAAGTATGCCTTTTGACGACGAAGATAAAATAGATGGAGTAACAGTTGCTAGATTACCATCCTCTACAGCTCAAAGATCTGCTACATCCGTAAATTCAAGAAATGCCCCCGGAAATGTAAATAGATCAGTAAATGTCTCAATAGCTCCGCAATTTTCTACAGTTACAAAACCCGTAGCTCATGGATCCGCTACAAGGACAGGATCTACCACGGTTCTGAAACCCTCTATACTCGTTCCAAAACCACCCACAGCTACCCCTGTAGTTGGGAATTCCGGAATAGTCGGTACTGAGGAAGACAAAGCAGTGAAAAGTTTTGGAGGCGATGAGGGCGACGAGGATAAAGGGAGAATAGAGGAAGGAGAGCAGGAAGAAGATGAAGTTGATGCGGAAGGATATGAGGAAGAAGTAGTATTGGAAGAATCCGAACAGGGGGGCGAAGAGCCTACTGTACTTGTGAAATCGCGGGAAAAAGAACGGAAAGAAAAATCATCCGGGATGTCGGATAGAGAAAAAGAGATAAGGGAGAAACTTAGTAGGACAAACAAAGAAATCAAAGATCTTGTATACAAAAATGTTGGAGAGTACAAAGTTCTTTTCAAGCAATCGATCTGTGATTGGACAAATCTGTCTACACTACCGGGAAAGAGCAAAGAAATTTCCACATTGGATGAGATGAGTAAATTTATCGATCACATTTTGTTGGAAGGAGATCCTGAAACAACACTTAACAAAATTAAAAAAGACTCCTCTGAAATAGATGCTATGTTCCGAAAATGTTTCGGTGCTAGAGCAGTCATCGGAAACGCCGGTAAAAAAAGCGTTAAAAGACAGATTGCTGTTGATGCAAACATTGGTATTCAGGTCAAAGAAGAACTGACGAAATTCATAGAGCTTATAGTAGATATCAAAAAAACGCACAGATTAACCATTGCAGAGTCTAAAGCTCTGGTAGTAAATGAAATTTTAAGCGAGAAGCGCCCTCAAATAAGGAGTATGGGGGGCAGAAATAAGGGGAAGCTCGTAGCGGGAGAATATAAACTCTACAGAGTTAGGAGGAATGCACTTTTTGTAAAAGCTAAGAAGGAGATATTTGAAAAAGGTGTAAAGGATATATTGAAAGACACTACCTGTTTGAACGACTCCCTTAGAGATAGGGAGGAGCTGAATAAAAAGGCAGAACTTCTGGGACCACAGATACAAACACTAATAGAATTCCAGTTAAGACATAATACTGCAATAGATATAGCGAAAGAAAAGAATCCAGCAATAAAAGGAAAATTTGTAGATGAATCTGGTGCAGAGGTACAGCTTTTCATAACGTCGAATGGCGGTGTTATCACCGCTCTGACCGCTGACCAAAGAAGGGTAGTCGGAGATATAGATGATGCTCTAAGGAATTGTGACTTTGATAAGCCTATATCCATGGATCTGGGTACCGGAGAGGGTAAAAGTTTCATGGTAAATGAAGTGATTCCTAAATACCTGAATGGAACCTGGGATACAAAGCTTACTCTGAAGAAAGCTGACGGAACAGAGGAGTTACTGAAATTTGTTGAGGATGATAGTGTTTTTAGGAAGACAAAATTTGTAAACGTTGCCCTAACAGACTTGCATAGTGGGATAACTAGAGAAGAAGCCGAACAAAAATTGCTAGCTCTTTTCAATGAAAGGATGTGTGAAAAGGCTCCAAATAGTAAGAAAACTCCTAGAATTCAAATCAGAGACGGTGTAATAGAAATCGAAAATGCTAATGAATTTTCTTTCGAAAACATTGTACTGGCTGTGGATGAATATTATCAGCTTCCAGAACCGGCTTTCAATGCGATTAATAAATTCATAAGGGAATTCAAAAAACGCGGGATCAAATGTCAGCTGCTGATGGTCAGTGCCACTCCAAACCTTAGCATAGCAGATACTGAAAAAGAACAGAAGATCGGCGACCAGGAGAAGAAGGAAGGATTCATTAAAAAACACAATAGCCTGAGAGAAAAATTTAAAGGCACTCTTCAGGATTTTCAGGTCATGGGTGTCGAAAGTGAAAATACTTCGGCGTCCCCAAAAAGTGGTAAGCACAGACTGGGTCTACTAGAAGATGATATTAAAGGTAGCCTGACTAAGGACATGAATTCCTCGGCCGACAGGGTTCAGCTGCTGTTGCCGGATTTCGAGCCGGGCGATCTGGATACCATGGTTAAAAACGGTCTGGCAAAGGGTATGGGCATAAAAACCATACTATTCAGAAACGCCAAAAACGAGTTGGTCTGCTACAAAGTGGATAACAGAGGAACTACAATTCAGGATAAGGCGCCAAATCTTGAAGTCTATGATCCACTAGAGAATGGGAGAACTCTGATGCTCTACAGCAGAGCTGACTGTATTGGTGGAGACTTTGGAAAATACAGTGCCTCCGTTGATCAACAGCTAATATATAGCAGAGAACCTTTGGACACCGCTCAGATCAGGCAATACACCGCTAGAAATAGACGCGAGGATATGACCGGGCTAGGGAATGACAAAACGTGTGTGACAATAAGGACAAATGAGCTGTATGGGAGCACAGAGGAATTTATTGAAGAGGCCAGTAAAGCCGAAAGACTCAAAGAAGCTAGGACAGCTACCAACTTTTTTAAAAATCAGATACACCGGCAAATGTTAGAAATTGCCGATGAAAATAAAAAGGAGACACCATCTGGTGTGGTGAAGAAAAAAAAAGACATAGTGGCGGAAACCAAAGAAATACTTAAATATATTAAATGTGGTGGATCCGTAGCCCATATAAATGGAGAATATGATGCCGAACTGATGAGGCATCTTGGCGCCTACGAATCAAGTCTGAGGAGAGAGGAGAGACTCTGCCTGATGAATCAAGAGGAGGTCAGGGCTAAATCTAGAAAGTCCATATCTGTGCCAGTTTCCAGTGCGGAGG
>JAIRWJ010000026.1 GCA_031269065.1 Rickettsiales bacterium | reverse complement strand
CTCTTTATGGTATGTTCTTCAAGCATACGATCCCAGACTAGGCCCGACGGACACTCCTTTTCTCTTTGTGCCGATGGTGTCGAAATGCCGGCGGAGCTTGTGACAGGCGATTATATGTGAATCTCTAGATCGCTGAAGAAAAAATGGATTTCTCGGTACGAACTCTCGATGTTCTCGGAACCATGGAGTGCGTTCCGAGTTAGATCGGTTCCATATTTCCTTCTCAGGGTGCCCTCCTCAGCGATCTTCGGATCAGTGTAGCCTATCAGACTTCGATAACTTCTCACAGCATTTTCTCTCCTAAGAACCTGTGCCACAGTTGGTTTTCCAGCCATGAGGCCGATTAGGTCACCAAAGAACGGCTTTTCGGCATGTTCTCGATAGAACAACTTTGCCTGATTTTCTGTCATAACAATTTTTTTCTGTACTACTATATCAAACTCTTCGGCCTCTATGTCTGATATTATCGGACCTTCAAACTTTTTCTCTACCGCATCTGGTTTTATTAAGCTGAGTGTCATTTCAATCATATGATCTAACTATATTTACATTAGGTATAGATGACATGATAGCCTATGTTTTCTTTTAAAACAAGAGCTGCTGGGAAAATTTTTGAAGTATTGATTATTCGGAACTATCATCCATAGTACCAAAAAAAGTTTTTCAAAGTTATGGTTAGAAAGGGAGGCGGACTGGTTTTTGCTGTTTTTCTCGAATTTTTTACGGGGGCTGTTTTTTGCAATAAATATTCTCATGGGAGTCCGCCGGACAGAGGACGTCGGTTCTATGTTTGGGGTGGGATTTCGTCTGCGGTAGCCACGGTTTTCTACGAGGTGTACAGGACCGGTATTCTGAGAAGTGTGTGGGGATGCTCCAAAAGTCAACTTAGTTTGTATGGTAGAACCCGCGAACTAGAAAAATCCAGGAAGGCTAGGGAAAAGTCGGAGATAAATGCGAGATACGAGGAAGAGAAAGCTAAAAGAGATGAAAAGGCTAAACTAGAAATGCTATTAAGTAATGCTAACCTGACTGCCTATGTGGCAAAGGAATACTTTGGAGAGGACCTTGGCAGCACGCTGAAAAATAATGAAGATGGACTCAGCGAAAGGTTTGGAGATATAGAGTGCGGTATCAGTGCAGAGAACAAAAATATTATTTCATCCTTTATTCTGGATAGAATCGTCAAGGAAGTAGCTGAGGAGGACCAAAATGGACCTATGGATGCAGAGGCAAGAGCAAAACTGGGGCGAGGAGTAAGTCTGATGGCTGAAGGTATAGGAACTATATGCACTAAGAATCCGGAGAAATCTAGGGAAAGTATCAAAAGATATATAGATGATTCAAAAGAGCATATCTGTAAAGCCGGCTATATGACCTTCTGTTCCAGGAACTAAAGGGGATTGCTGTGCAATAGAGTTACTCAGTCTTTATCAGCTTCGCCTGGTCTGCCTTGTATTTCTCAAGTACAACTTTGAGGTACCTGCCTGTGAGATTGTCTTCTTTTTCGGCAACATCCTCAGGAGTCCCCTGAGCTACAATGTAGCCCCCGTTGTCACCACCCCTTGGTCCTATATCTATAACCCAGTCGGAGGTTTTTATTACGTCCAGATTGTGCTCAATGACCATAACGGTGTTGCCCTGTTCAACAAGCTTGTGAAGTACTGACAATAGCCTTCTTATATCATCGGAGTGTAGTCCTGTAGTTGGTTCGTCAAGAATATAGACTGTGTTTCCAGTATCTTTTTTGCTTAGCTCTTTAGCCAGTTTTATTCTCTGGGCTTCTCCACCGGACAGCGTGGTGGCTGACTGACCTATTTTTATGTAGCCTAGCCCAACATCCTTCAGAGCTTTAAATTTTTCATAGATCAGCGGCTCCCGAACAAAAAACTTACAGGCCTCCTCTACTGTTGTATCCAATACCTGGGCTATGTTTTTACCGCCATACTCCACCTCCAGTATGTCTCTATTATATCTTTTCCCACCACATACGGGGCATTGCACAAATATGTCCGGCAGAAAGTGCATCTCTATCTTTATGCTGCCATCTCCCTGACAGTGTTCGCAACGTCCCCCCTTAACATTAAAAGAAAAGTGATTTATGCTAAATCCCTTGTCCTGTGCTTCTGGAACGTTGGAGAATAGGTCTCTGATATAGGTAAAAATACCTACATAGGTGCAGAGATTAGATCTAGGAGTTCTTCCGATGGGAGACTGGTCTATTTGTATAATTTTGTCCACACTGTTAAGGCCATCCACTCTATCATAGGGAGCGGGCACAACCTTGGCGTTCATAAGTGTGCGGGAAAGGGCCTTATAGAGGGTCTGCAGCACAAGAGTCGATTTACCTCCGCCGGATACCCCGGTTATGCTGCAAAAAACCCCCAAAGGAAAGTCTACAGTCAGGTTTTTCAGGTTATTACCTCTTGCGTTGACCAAAGTGATTTTTTTCTGTGGGTTAAATTTTCTCCGCCTAGGCGGTACAGGTATAGATTTTCTTCCACTCAGATAGGCTCCTGTCAAGCTATTTGGATTACTAAGAACATCCGATGGAATACCCTCGGCCACCACTCTACCTCCGTGTGTTCCGGCTCCGGGACCCATGTCTATGAGCCAATCCGCCGCCATCATTGTTTCCTCATCGTGTTCGACCACTATCACTGTGTTGCCAAGGTCTCTAAGAGCTTTCATTGTTTTTATCAATTTCTGATTGTCTGACTGGTGTAGGCCTACGGACGGTTCATCCAGAACATAGATAACCCCCGAGAGACCGGTAGCAATCTGTGTTGCCAGCCTAATTCTCTGACTTTCACCTCCCGAGAGGGTGCCTGATTGTCTGTTTAGCGTTAAATAGTCTATGCCCACATCCATTAGGAAACTTAATCGATTTTCTATTTCTGATATTATGCGGTCAGCAACTATACGTTCGTTTACGTCCAGAATTTCGTTCAAACGCTTGAAAAATCCATAAATTTCACCTATGGACATGTCACAAACCTCTCCTATATGCTTGCCATCAATTTTCACACTCAGTGCCTCCTCATTCAGCCTATAACCTCTGCAGCAGTTACAGGTCTTCAGGCTTTGGTATTTTCCAAGTTCGTCTCTCAGAAGCTCATCCTTAGCCTGGAGATACCTTTCGTTGATTATATTCATAATTCCTATGAACTTTGTGGAAAAAGTCGATGACAACGTATTTTCCTCTATTTCTATGTCCACATCATCATCACAGCCATATAGAATTATATTCTTAATATGGTCTGGGTATTTCTCAAAAGGTGTGTCCAAATTAAAATTGTATTTTTTACCGATTTGTTCCAAAGTTTTTACGTATATTCTAGCGGTAGCATCCACCCTAAAAGGGTCTAGAACTCCCTGGTTTATTGTCAGACCTGGATCTAAAATTACCAATTTTTCGTCGAACATTAGCTCTGTGCCAAGACCATCACATTTTTTACAGGCTCCAAAGGGATTATTAAAAGAAAACATCTTTGGCTCAACACTCTCTATAGTCATGCCTGACTCCGGGCAGCTATACTTACTAGAAAACCTTATACTACTTCCTTTACTGTATTGTTTTGTTTTTATCACAAAGTTTTCGACATTCTCCGGCAGATCATCAATCTGTGCCAATATGATACCATCACTCTGTTCTATTCCGCGAGCTATAGCCGCTATGACCCTTTTTTCTATACCCGAATTAATTGTAAAATAATCCAGAACAATGTCTATATCATGTTTTACAGCCTTATCTAACTTTGGTAGACTGCCAGTTATATCTATGATTTCCCCATCAACCCTAATTCTTGTGAAATTCAATTTTTTTATTTTTATCAGCTCTTTCCTATGCTCCCCTCTAGACTGCTTCACACAGGGAGCGAGTAAAGTTATTTTTGCCCTACTGGGAATTAACATTATATCTTCCATCATATCATTCGGACTCTGACTCTCCAGAGGTTTTCCGGTGGTTGGAGAATAGGGAATTCCTATGCCAGAAAACAGCAGTCTCAGATAGTCATGTATTTCCGTAATTGTGCCGACCGTGGACCGGGGATTCTTTCCTATAGCTTTCTGATCTATAGCTATTGATGGCGATAAGCCTGTTATATGGTCCACATCAGGCTTGGTCTGTACATTCAAGAATTGTCGAGCATAGGTAGAAAGACTTTCTATGTATCTCCTCTGACCCTCCGCATATATAGTGTCAAAGGCTAGGGAAGACTTTCCCGAACCACTGAGACCTGTGATCACAATTAGTTTATTTTTTGGGATGTTGATACCTACATTTTTCAGATTATTCTGTCTCGCTCCCATTATTTTGATAAAACCATTAACTTCACTCATTCAGAGCTATTATCATAATTGCTACAAATGTATTATATAGAAAAACACCCTCTAATTGCAATAAAAAATTTATAGGCGCATAACTCTACACCATTCTACAGCAAAAAAATTAAACAACTTCTCATCCTCCCCCGACGTTCCATCGGAAAAGGATGAGTGTTTGGTTCTGATGTTTAGGTCAAAATACAAATTAAAAAAGGAAAGTTTTGCAGATGGTCTACTTACCACCACTGCAAAAATTCCTATCAAAAAACAAAGGCTAGAAGATCAAAATAAGAGATCACGGGAAATGGATTGACAGCGGAAGAGATGATATATAATCGCAGTCTAACAACAAAAAGAAATAAAATACTAACATAACCCACAACGTTATAGATAATTGGATAAAAATCTCAACAA
>JAIRWJ010000025.1 GCA_031269065.1 Rickettsiales bacterium | reverse complement strand
TTTTGGATTTGTGACAAATAGATCGTCGCCTACAAACTGTATCCTATCCAGAGCTTTTGTGGCACTTTTCCAGCCTTCGTAGTCATCCTCTTGCATGGCATCCTCTATAGAAAATATAGGATATTGTCTGACCAGATCATCATAGTACTTGATAAGCTGATCGGAGTCCATCGTCTGTTTTTCAACATTATATCTGCCATCCTTATAGAATTCGTTTGCTGCACAGTCCAGAGCAAATCTAAAATCCTCGCCCAGTCTATAGCCTGCAGCCTCCACAGCTTTGCACATGGCATCCAGCGCTTCTCTGGAGGATTTCAGAGCCGGAGCAAAGCCACCCTCGTCGCCAACGCTGACCGTGTAGCCATCTTTCTTTAGTATCTTTTTCAGATTATGGAAAACTTCAGCACCCATTCTGATGGCTTCTCTCACAGTAGGAGCACCCACAGGAACTATCATAAATTCCTGTATGTCTATACCACTGTCTGCATGGGCACCCCCGTTGATGACATTCATCATAGGCACCGGCATAATATGACCATTAACGCCCCCTATATATCTGTATAAAGGTAGATCCAGAAGGTTAGCGGCGGCATGAGCTGTAGCGAGAGAAACGGCTAGTATGGCGTTAGCTCCTAGCCTAGTTTTGTTCTCTGTACCGTCCAGTTCTAGCATCTTTAGGTCTATTTCGCGCTGGTCAATGGCATCCATCCCAACTATGGCATCAGCTATCACCGTATTAACATTATTAACGGCATTCTGGACGCCCTTTCCCAAAAATCTCTTATTATCTCCATCTCGTAGTTCACAAGCCTCGTGGGTACCAGTAGATGCCCCCGAAGGAACAATCGCTCTTCCGAACACACCATCCTCCAAAAAAACCTCCGCTTCTACTGTTGGGTTTCCTCTGGAATCTAAAACTTCCCTTGCTCTAATATCTTCAATTTTTGACATTTTGACTGATAATTGCTTTTCGCTGCTCAAGAGGATAGTGTGCAAATTTTTATTTTCAATTAAAAAACTTTCGAAAAAAGCGTGGCCGAAGCAGTTTCGAAAATCCTTTTATTAAATTGATATTGCATTTAAAACTGTCTATTATCTACTTGAGTCATTAAGTTTTCAGAGAGAAATGATAAAAAGAATTAAGATTTTTCTGCTGGACTGTTGGGATAGATTGAGGTCTGTGTTGGGGAAGTTCTATTCGGTTTCCAGAGACAGAATTGGGAAGTCTTATAGCCTTTGTAGGGAGGGAGAGGAGAGTCTAAATGTACTATTGCTCTACTGGAGTACGGTGCCAGCAATTATATATGTTTTCATAAGATTTAGAGTCAAATTATATTCATTTTTAGAGTGGCCACTGGATTTATTTATTGTAATCCTTTCACTGTTGGATATATTCTTCATCCAAAAAGCTCTAAAGAAACATCCAGAATATGATAGTGAGTTTGTGGAGAGTAGGGAAAAGGAAAAATACTATTCTTCTCTCAGTAAAGAGGAGCTGGCGAAAGTGAAGTCCGATGAAAAAAAGGAAGGCGCCAAGAGCTTTTTGAAGTATCTGCTTTTGGTAAAGACTGGTAAGAAAATTGATTTCTATAAGATTGTCAGATTGCTCGTGCTTTTAATAATGTTATTGGCTTTGAAGAGACTCTTTCTGTAGACATGTAGCTGCCTCAAAGCATCCCAAATTCCTCCAAAACAGAGCGATAAAGGCTTTTTTTGAAATTTGGGACTAGTTCAATCAGCTCTGGGGCAGCGACTGTCTTGTGGTCTATGAATTCAATCTCTTCAGCCTCCCTGTTGTATATGAAACTCTCGGACGAATTCTTGAGTTTTACTAGAAAAAACATTTTTTCCTGTCCATCAAAGTCATATTTCTGCTCTCCATTTTCGAATAAATATGGAATGAAACTCTTTGTATTTCCAATGATTTCAAACTGTTTCCCGTCTAATCCAATCTCCTCTTCTAGTTCCCTGGCCAGGGCTTCTTCTGGAGTTTCGCCCTCATCTATTCCCCCCTCAGGGCATTGCCAGGTTTCGGGAAAGTCTGATCTTTGGAAGGCTATAATTCCGCCTCGACTGCCCAAAATGATTGCTCCTATAGCTTTTCTCAGCCTCATAGAGCACAGTCCTCCATAATTTCCAGAGCTGCTATAGCTCCATAGCCCGCTGCTATGACGGCCTGCTTATATTTTTTGTTGACCACATCACCAACGGCATAAACATTCCTAATGTTTGTCCTGGCACTATCCTTCTCTGTCATGATGTAACCTTTATCATCTATATTCAGACCACTGTCCAGGAACAGACCAGACTGGGGCTCAATACCTACAGCCGCAAACACTGCCTGAACACCTATTTCATCTATTTGTTTTGTTTTGGTGTCGATTATTTTTATGGATTCTACGGATTTTGGCCTCTCTTCTCCACAGATTTCGAGAACTTCGCTGTTGAATCTAATATCTATCTTGTCATTGGATTCCAGACGTCTAACTATGGTTTCGGACATTCTGCTAAACTTGTTCTTTCTGTAGATAAGATAGACCCTTGAAGCCAGATGAGCCATATGTAGAGCTTCTACTGCGGCCGTTTCTCCTCCGCCTACCACAGCGACGGGCTGATTTCTGAAAAAGTTTCCATCACAGACAGCGCAGCTTGAAACACCAAAACCTCTGAATTTCTCTTCGCCCTCCACTCCTAAGGATCTGGGTGTAGCTCCTGTTGCTATCACCAAGTTTCTGGAATAATACATATGGTCCAGAGTCTTGCAGATGAACGGCCTAGAGGAAAAATCAACGGCCATAGCACTATCGTAGAGAACTTTAACTCCTATGTTTTTAGACTGTTCAAAAATTCTTGCGGCCAGATCAGCCCCTGTTACCGGGTTGGGAAAGGCTGGAAAATTTTCCACCTCCGGTGTGCTGGTTAGTTGGCCACCTACACTAGGGCCCGTAAACATTAGAGTTTTAAGGCCATTTCTTATCGCATATATAGCCGTCATAGCCCCTGCTGGCCCAGAACCTAGTACCAAAACATCATATTCATCTGTCATGCGGTCCTTTGTATTTTAACTCGAAGAAAAATCTAGTAATTTTCAAACTTTTGTCAATCTCTCTGACTCTTGTAGAAGAAGTGCCTTATACTCATGGATATATCCGGCCCGAAGTGGATTCACCGTTGACTTTTGCCTCTATCTTTATCCATTCACTCGGATAGAACATATTTTTCAAAGATATATTACACTCGGCTATGATAGTTCTAGTATCTTAAGGACTATATTTGAGCCCTAGCGTCGAATATGAGCTTCCTCCGTTTGCACTCTGAGGCCATATTCTTCTGTGGTATGCCTAATTCTCAGGTACAATGCTATATTAACTAATTTTTTCATTAGTTGCACGGCCTTATCTAGAAAACTCCTAAGGCTTGCCAGGGTCTTCTTGAGATTATTTTTTATTCTTGCTCCAAAACTTGGTCCCCCGACTTTTTCGACGAACTTACTTCCATTGGGTTTTGTCGTCGTTCTTGTGCCCTCCACAAGGTTACTTACACCATCCGGAGAATTAAAAACAAATTTACCATTTTCTTTTATCTCCAAAC
>JAIRWJ010000003.1 GCA_031269065.1 Rickettsiales bacterium | reverse complement strand
AAAGTAGGCAAAACCATTATGTTTGAAGTACTAAAGGGAAATGATAGAATTCCAAATGTCGACAGAGAAAAATTAATGTCAATAACAAATACAGGGAAGATACTGGATGGATCTACCATCAATACCGAGGGCAGTTTATACCGCATTTGAAGAAATGTGAGTTCAGATATAGCTACAGAAACTGAGTGGAACAGAATTCAAGAGCAAATGATCCTGAAAATGACAAAGATTATATTTAAAGTCTTAGCGAGAAGAAAGTTTCCTAGTCAATGTTATTGTAGGGAAAAATTAAAAATTGAAAGACTGGACAAAAAGGTAGCCAAAAAGCATTAACTTAGAGAGAAAAACAAGCTAAGGGGGACCGATAATACAGTCTGGCAAAGGACAGCACAGCACACACACTCCCCCCCTCAGTCTTGTTCTAAATTCCCTACAGGACTCCAAGAACAGTCCACCCTAAGGAGGGAACATTCTCGAGCTATCCCTAACGGCCGCAGCGAGAATTTCTGAATTATTACCGTAGCCACCTATCTTCGTTTCTTCTTCATACGAGAGATACTTTCTTTTTCTTTTCTTTTCCTTTTTTCAGAAGGTTTTTCGAATTCAGTTCTCATCTTTCCCTCTTTTAGAATACCTTCTCTCCGTACTTTCTTCCTCAACACCCGAACAGCGATGTCCAACTTGTTCTGGTCACCCACCATTACCTGTAAGGTCACTTAATATTTACCACCTTTATAAGGGTTTACCAACATGGGCTAATACTGATCCATTATTTTTGACAAGTCAAGTTTGTGATATTGGACCAAAAATTCTCTACCTTTACTTTTGAAAAGATTATGCCATAGTACATTATGCTTGTAATACATACATTATGCTTGTAGTACAGTGTTGTTAGTAATAAATCGAGTGGCTGTGTTAGTGAGTTTAGATGGTCAGAGTAGCCTAGGCAGGTATCTGACCGAAATCTACAGAATTCCGATGTTGACTCTGGATGAGGAAGTTTCCTACGCCAGACTAAAAGGAGAAGGTGACCTTAGTGCAGCGAAAATGCTGATTTCTAGCCATTTGAGACTGGTTGCCAGAATCGCTTTCAGGTACAAAAATTATGGTCTACCGATGATGGACCTTATTTCTGAAGGTAATATAGGTCTAATGAAGGCCGTGAAAGACTTTGATCTTTCCAAAGGCTGTAGGCTAGCAACCTACGCGATGTGGTGGATAATGGCCTCTATTCAAGATTTTGTTCTGAAGAGTTGGTCTATTGTGAAGATAGGCACAACAGCAGCGCAGAAGAAGCTATTTTTCAATCTTACTAAGATAAAAAATAAGATAATGAACTGTGGCCAGAAGGATCTGAATAGGGAAAATGTGAAATATATTGCTAACACTCTGGATGTTAGTGAGAATGATGTCGTAGACATGAACAGTAGACTCTTTCGAAAAGATATTTATCTCAATGAGAAGAGTAGGAATGGTGAAGAATCTGCTACCGAAATGATTGAGTTTTTACCATCCGGATATACCGGTCCCGAGGCGGCGCTTTCCAGTAGAATTGAAGTAGAACTAAGAAAGGACATCCTCAGGGTAGGTTTAGATCTGCTGGATGATAGAGAAAGGGAAGTTCTGCACGCTAGGAGGCTGTCAGACAATCCAGGTACTCTGAAGGAACTGAGTAGAAAGTATGGGGTGTCGGGGGAAAGAATTAGGCAGATAGAGGAAAATTCTATAAAAAAAATTCAAAATTACGCTAGGAGTAAAATCTGTGTCACAAGATAGTTTGGAAATTGAGAAAAAGATAAGAAATATCATAAGAACTGAGGTAAGACCAATTCTGCTGGAGGACGGAGGTAATATTGAATTTCTAGGTTATGAAAAGGAAGGTGGCACTGTGAGCGTAAGGCTGGAGGGTACCTGCACAGGCTGCCCTATGGCTGCCCTTACTCTCAGGAGCGTGGTTGAGGGTACCCTCAAACTCCATATTCCAGACCTTGGAGATATAAGAGTAGTAAATTTAGAGGGAGAGGGAGACAGCCAGAATTCTGGCGAAAATTCTAGCAGCTAACTAGCCTTACCTTTCTCCTACTTACTGTTTGTGGCCTCTGTAGCCTACGGAAAGACCTTTTATCAGGTAGTCCGCTTTAGCATTTTCCCTTTTTAACAGCTTCTCTGCAGCACGAACTCTGAGCTCTGTGATTCTTTTCTTTCGGTCTGCCTGGGTCATTTGTTTTTTGTTCAGCTTATCAACTTTCTTCTTCAACTGCTTGTCTATTTCATTAGCTGTGACGCCGGTATCTGTACAAAGACATGATTTTATGTTGGCTCTGTTTGCCCCTATTATGTCTGTCCTTATGGTATCTCCTACCATAACTATTCTATCCATTGCTGTCTCTCTGCCTCTTCTTTTGAGATCTTCGAAAACTATGTCGTATATGTCCTTATCGGGTTTGCCATACTCTTTAACTTCGCCACCTAGTTTTTTATAGGCCTGGGCTATCATACCTTGTCTTACCACAAAACTCTTATCCGAACTATTCTTAACAGCCTCTTCGGCAGTGAGGTCTGGATTAGCGGATAACATGGGTAATCCAAGTTTTTTTATCTTTTTCAGATCTGCCATGAATGGATCTATTACTAGACTATTCCATGTCCTATTAGGATTCCCATGGGAATTTGATGTGCTTTCTTTAAGATGCTCTTTGCGGGAATAGGCTCTGTACTGTTCTTCATTGAGTTTTGGAACAGATAGGTAGACAAAGTCGGCCTTTTCCACGCTGTCCACTTCAGTATATTTCGTCCCCTCAAAAAGAGCTCTGTTAGGAATTCCCATTTGGTACACATATTTGGGATTAGCGTTGGTCTTAAAAGCCAATTTACCCTCGAGGAGGATAGATCTGACAAAATCTCCGGAGGTTATAAGGCGATGGTAGTGCACATTTGGAACTATACCGCCCCCTTCCTTTTTTCTATAGTTCTCTATGGATTCTGAAGAAAGTTGAGTGGCATTGGACAGCACGTAGACTGTTAGTCTAGGGTTCTGCATCATGGAACGCATTAGCTCTCTGGAATTACTATTGAAGCTTTTTCCGTTCCAAAAAACTCCATAGGCATCCAGAATAACAACATCCACATCTTCTAATATTTCACTGAGATTTTGATGAATAGAGGCCTCAGTTCTAGCTGTGCCCATAAAAATCGAAAAAATACACAAAGTAATGAATAACATACAAACTTCATTAGTTACTAATCATTGTAAACAGTCTTTTGGTTTCAGATTCCAGCTAGTCACCTTCCAATACTTTTCGGAAAAATCTTTTTCAAAAATACTGAGAGCCCCAGTGGACATTTTAATATTAAACTCCCTGGAAAATCCCTCAAAATCACTAGTCAGATAGGGGGTAAATCTGGCAATTCCATTACTTGTGAAGACCATAGTAATCTTGTCCCTATATTCGCTTTCCAACATAGTCCCAAAATCTTTCCAATTTTTCACAGCAGCTTCCGGATCAAAAATCCATCCATCTGGCACCAGAGCAGATTTGTTCCACATTTCCATGGCCTCCGGTCCGATTCTAGCGATAACCTCCTCCTCGGTCCTAGCCTCGTCCGGTCCATAGTCAATCTCGTTGAAAATCTTGAGCTTCTTTACTCTACAGTTCACGCCCGCCTCTTCCAGAGCAAGTTCTGCCGTTTCCCAGGTTCTGGCCAACTCTCCGCTGAAGACCGCTTCGGGCTTGATTCCAGATAATTTTAGATATTTGCCAAGGATGACTGCCTGCTCCCGTCCGCTGGATGATAGTGGTATGTCGGTTCTAGCCCCAACTCTGAGGGGTATCTGCCCCTTGTCGAAGGTATTACCATGTCTAACGACAATTAGTTTTGTACCCATTGTCTCTCTCCTATTCCTCGTCCACTCTGATCTTAATGACCACTTTCCTGACTTTCATACCGCCATAGGAACAGCTAACACAAGGTTTGTGCAGATCCCAGGGGAAAAATAGGGCAAATCTGTTCTCTCGCACTAAAATCTTTGCCTCATCAGCTGTTTTGATCTTATATATATCCTTTTTCTCATCATAGGGAATATCTTCTTTCTCATCTCCGGACATTAGTTTCACTTCCATAATTTCCTCTCCAGAGATTACCCACTGGACATCGATATATTTAAAATGGCCTTCAAATGCCTTCTCATAGCTATGGAAGGTGTTATATTCCTGGAGAAAGGCATAGACGTTTCTCTCATCCAAATAATACTCCTTCTTCACCTCCAGATCATCCGTTCTTACGCTTTCTATCCAATCTATAGCCGTACCTAGGTGAGAATTCACGGTTGTATATTTTCTAATATTTTTTATGTCGTCGAAGATCATGGGCGCACTCCAAAGCCTATTATTTGAAAAATGTTCGACTCCATCTCAACAGAAAACGTTTTCCAAATCCCAGCGGAAGGGATAATGCCGAACGACAAAATGGGTAATCCTATTCCTCTTTTAAAACTCACCAAACTCTCTAACTATAGTCTCTGCCCTCTTTATATCTTCAGGAGTATCTACTCCCGAAGAGGATGGTCTTCCTCGGTAATCCACAAGAACTACTTTGATCCTATAGCCATTTTCAATAATTCTCAGCTGCTCGAGGCTCTCCAGTTTCTCGTAGTACCCCTCCTTCAGATTTCCGAATTTCATCAGCATATCGTAGCCATAGCCATAGAGACCTATATGCTGAATAATCGGAGAGGATTTGCTGACCTCTCTGTGTTTCTTTTCATCTCTGATAGCTGGAATTATGTTCTTTGAGAACCAAATGGCTTCAGATGTCTTCTGATTCAGTATTAGCGTTGTGCCCGTGAAGGGAGTTGTCTTTTTATTCTCTCTGAGTCTATCCAACCCTTCCCAGGTCAGGACACAACCTGGAGTTACCATAATATGACTGTCCCTATCTCTATCTTCGAAGAATTTTTCTATCATTTTGGTCAGAAACCATGGTGGCGTTAGTGGAGCATCTCCCTGAAGATTTATTATAAATTCAGGCTTATAGCTCAGCTTCCTGACGGTCTCACAGACTCTATCGGTCCCAGTTTTGCAGCTATCGCTGGTCATCATTGACCTTATGCCTTCGGCTTCACAGAAATCCATTATTCTCTTATCTTCGGTGGCGACAATTACTTCGCAGTCTGTCCCTCTGCTGGACAGCACCGCCACATCATAAGTTCTCCTCAGCATCGTTTTGCCACAAATCTCCGCCAAAGGTTTACCTGGAAACCTGGAAGAGGCATAGCGCGCCGGTATTACTATGGCTATCTTCGACACATTAGCATGAAAAATCTAAGTCCCGCAAAGGTAGTAGCGTTTTTTCATTTAGTCAATAGGCCAACTTCAAAAAGGAACTACCTAACAATTGTTGCTACATCAAGTACCTTATCTGCTTCTTTATTTTCTGTCTTTTGGTTGGACCGGACCGTCGTTCGTGTATTAATTGTGATTACGGTACAGCAAATGCCTAATCCTCAGAGGTACTCCCGTCGACAGTCTAAACTCCTTATCTTTCAGATTTTTAACCTGACCATATTTGGACATATATCAATGGATATCTCCTGATCATTTCAATAGGGCAATAATAGTTGAAGAGCATTACTGAGTCATGGGTGTTTAGAAGGGGGTCTAATGAAAGACTATACTCTAAAAAAAAGACGGTCAAATGATATCAACAATAGCAATCAAATTTATAATCAAGAGAGACTGAACGTCTATGGAGCCGGAGGAAAATTTCAGCTCCCTTCCCAAGTGGGAATTTCTGGAAAAAGGAATAAATTATACTTCCTCATTTGCTGCAGGACATTAGAATTTCTAGTGGAAAATTAACAGTATTTCAAGAATTGAATGGGAATCAGAGAATTTAGAAGGCTAGATATTGAGTCGCCAGAAAATCAACGGCCAAATATTTTTGAGAACTCTAGATGCGAAAAATCTAGCAGCATAGTGCTGGAATATGTATTCTTCGTAATCCTAATATCCATAGTCGCATATAGTGTTGTAACCGCGAAGGATATACCCAATAATACAGCAACATTGCTCAAATGGATAGGAATAGTGGTCACTTTCGGAGTTGAGGGCTATAAGATTAATGAAAGAATCTGTGATACCCAGAGTGATAGGTTCAGACAAAATTCAGGCGATTAGGGTATGCCCGGAGTCTATCTATTCAGAATTTTTCTTATCTATGGGCTCTATACCATAGTTAGGCTATTGGTCAGTACAGTAATAATTATAGGAGATGAATTAAAAAGGCAAAACAAGGGGAAATTTTGATATGTTTCTATTTACGCTTGCAGGTACAGTCATTGTAGTTTTTACTATTCTAGCGGTTGTCTATGGGAAAGGGCAGAAAGACGGAGAAAAAACTCTAATCACTGAGCAGATAAAAAATAGGCGAAGGTATAAGAAGGTGAAGGATCTCAGAAAAATAAAAGATAAATTGCGTGAAGGTAAGTTTTAGGTTGCTGTTAATACTTATTATGCTATTTCTTGTTTTGGGCTGCGGTAGAAATTTTACAATAAACACCTGTCCAGATCCAGTAGAATATTCCAGAGAATTTCAAGAAAATCTACTCAGAGACTTGGACGGAATAAATAGCTATCATATCAACCAGATGCTTATAGACTTTTACAATATCAATCAGCAGCTGAGAATTCTTAATGAATAAAATCTATGAATGGTGGTAGTAGACATTTCTTTGGCGCAAAAAGCGAACAAATACTTACCTCAGTGATCCCGGAACTAGATTTACTTGCTCATAAAGTTATCAGTTTGAGTCCTGTGGACTTCGCGGTTGTGGAAGGTCTCAGAACCACCAAGAGGCAAAAAATGCTTTATAATTCAGGTAAATCAAAGACTCTGAATTCGAAACACTGCGAAGGCAAGGCCCTGGACATAGTTCCCTGGTTGGATAATGACTGCGACTATGAAGCAGTCAGCGATTGCTGCTTTCTAGTTGGCCTATTCTATGGAGTTGCAAAAACTCTGGGTCTAGATCTGAGAGTTGGTGCCCTCTGGGACGGAAACTCTATCAAAAATAACAGATTTGTCGATGTTTGGCATATAGAAACCCTCTAGCTAGATGGTTTTTGGATTCGTAGCCACGCCAACTATATTGGTGGTGGAGATAATGGGACTTGAACCCACGACACCCTGCGTGCAAAGCAGATGCTCTAGCCAACTGAGCTATATCCCCAGAGGATTATAAAATAGTATAAGAAAAAAGCAATAAAATATAGAAAACAAATTAGGGGAAAAAATATTTAAAAATATATAACTTGTCACGACCTCCTTGACTCCAACAACATATCGATGGTTTTAGAGTCAATGGTCAAATAAAAGTTACTTAACTAGTTAATAGGTTATAGGAGTTAAACTAATAACTTGTACACATAGAGAATGGGTCTATTGAAAAATATTTTTTAGGCTATAGCAATTGTCCACGCTAATTTTCGCTATAATGCCCTGAAACAAAAAATTACGATTCTAGGAGCCGGAGTAATGGGGAGTGCTATGGCCAATGTAGTTGCCCAAAATAGCCAGGAGGTGGTCCTATATTCCAACAACGAAGCTTCTGTCAATGAGATAAACGCTAATCATAGTAATAGCGAATACGTCAGCGGTAAACTGGACGCTAGAATTTCTGCTACAAGTAACTTAACCAGAGCTCTGGAAAAAACTGATATTATTTTTCTGGTTTTGCCATCGAAGGTTTTGTCTAGGGTACTGAATGAGATAAAAAAACTTGGCCAGGAAAATTTCAAGGAAAAATTCGTTATATGTACTAAAGGTGTAGAAGGGGAGTCGGGGGAATTTTTTAGCAACATAATCTCCAGAATTTTCCCACATTCTGATGTAGTCGTGTTTTCTGGTCCGAATTTCGCTGAAGAAATATTTGAAAAAAGGCCAACTGTAACTACGCTAGCCACAGAAAATGTGGAGTTCTTTAATGAAGTCAGCGCGGTTTTGAAGTGTGATTTTCTGAGCTTAGAATATTTTGATGATCCTTTGGCAGTTCAGCTCTGTGGACTCGTTAAGAATGTGGTAGCTGTGGTCTGCGGTATCATAGAAGGTTTGGAAATAGGGAGAAACACCTTTGCCGCAATGATCACGAAAGGCATTGGGGAAATGACTAGTCTTTGTAGAGCATTTCACCGTAACGAGGAAGTGATTCTAACTGCCGCTGGGGTGGGTGACTTGGTTCTAACGTGCACCAGCCATAAGTCTAGAAACACTTCCTTCGGCTATAGGATAGGTCTTGGAGAAAGTTTTGATACAATAATTAGTGGCAATGGCACAACAGTGGAAGGTATAGATAATGCTAAGAATTTATATAACATGGAGAAAAAATTTGGAATGGAAAAGACGGTGACTAGGCTTCTGCTAGAAATAATCGATGGCTCGTTCTCTCAGGAACAGCTGGTAGCTATCATAGCCAAAAGTTTGCTCCAAAAATAATTTGCCCCAGAGGGTGGTAGGTTGGAAAACTAAAATAGGCCTCTGAAGTCAATTTTTCTCCATTCTTCGATAAACAGGTGGAGGTGGTCCAAGTTTTGTACCTCCAAATAATCCTTTAGGTCCCGATTCATGCTAAGAAAACTGTTTACGTCTATAGTACCTCTCAACAAGGCCTGGTTTAGATATATGAGGTAGGTACTCAACACATCGGTTTCACAGTACTCATCTATTTCCCCAAGTTTGCCTGAGTCAAACATATCCGCTACTCTGGATCCATCCATGCCTCCAATTTTTCCGGGAATTCCCAGTATGCTACATACTTCTTCCATTTTACATCTGGCCGACAGGCCGAAATCGGAAAGACTCTCCAACAGATCACAATGCCAGTCCAAAGAATATCTACTGCTATAGCTATTCCACTTATCCCCACTTTTGAACAATTTTTCGGCCGTCAGAGCATGTTTCATGGCTCTATATTTGAGAACCGGAAAATCGAATGTTCTTCCATTATAGCTCACCAGACGTGGAATATGTTCGCAGACATAGCTAAGAAATTTTTCAATGAGCTGCTTCTCCGTATTTCTTAGACTCGACAGACTACTGATTCTAATATTTTTATAGTACTCGTGGCCACCATCTTTTGCTATGTCTGCGACTAGCAGAGCTATAGACACAACTCTATGGAATGGTTGCCGAGGAAAAGGATTGCCTCCTGAAACAGCAATGTGGTACTGTTCCAACTCTTTCCTCATTTCCCCTCTGGCTGTAGTAACACTGCCGGTCAGAATGGTTAAAACATCTATGTCCGGAATCGTCTCTATGTCAAAAACCAAAAGTTTGTCTAGCATTCCCAGTCCAAATAAAACTAGATTCTATAGCCCAGCCTAGTCCAGTCCGACAATTTGTCAAATTAAGCCAGCTGAATATCACGGATAGAAGGTGCTTCTCCGAATAAACGGCATACGGAGCCTCCGATTATTAGAAACTTAAAAAAACCATATAAACCCAAACTCGCTGATTGCTTTGTTACACCGGACAAAGGTTATCGCTCCCATCATTCTCAAATCACCGCCAGAACCCCCCAGATCACGTAAATTAGAACATCCAACCCAGTCCAAGACCAATTTTTCCGAAGCCGGAGAACCCTTTCCTGAAGACATTGACTAGTCCGTCTGCTCCGTCGACCGTTATATAGACTAGGTTCAGAGACAATTTACCTCCACCGTTCGAAAGTCTCCTATCCAGTCTGACCGAAAAATTAAGGCTATCTACGTCTCTATATAAACTTTTATCTTTGCCCAGAGTTATCATTTGACTATATCCGACCCCTAGAGTCATTTCGAGGGTATTCGAGATGGAGATGCTATTGTCCAGAATATAATTCAAATTAATAGAAGTTAGCTGCCTCTCCGAAAGGTCATCTTGCCTAGCTCTTCTGGAATTCAGATAGTCAACGGTTACGGCTGGTGCTAGGCTGTAAATTTTATTGATCTTTAGTTCATAATCCATCCCAAAACCAAAACCTAAATCGTAGGAACTATAGTTCTTCATTTTTTTGGCTATTACTCCGTCCAAACTAGCCTTGTTAAAATTATGGCCATAGTACGCTATGGCACTAGTTCCCAAATTTCCGACCATTTTGACTCTTCCCCTGATAGCAGCTCCAATGGATGTAGTACCCAATTCTCCCTTCAGACTATCACTATTTTCCCCTTCCAGAGATGTTCCAGACAGGATAATTGTCAGAGAATAGTTATCATCAACCATCAAAGGACTATAGCCCGCTGTTAGACCAATGGAATTTGTTTTTGATGCCAAATTCTTGTGGCTAGTCCTATAGTAGTCAACAATTACCCACTGCCTATTTTTTCCATTAATTCTAGCTTCATTACTGACTCTAGAAAAAATATTTCTTGAATTGGCGAACAGGATACCGACTATTCCAGCGTCTCCTTCTTCTAGGAGTCTAGGTTGACTAGAATCGCGACTAATATCTCTCGCAAATGATCTTTGTTTTGCTTCCTTTTTTTCGATTTCATTACTTTCCTTTTCTCCATTTTCTATTATTTCTACCTCTTTCTTTACCACCTTGTCTTTTGCTTCTTTTTCCTCAACTCTATTATTAACTTCTTCTTCAACGTCTTCTTCAACTTCTTCTTCAACTTCTTCCTTAGTAGCTACTTCACATTTTTCATTCTCAATTTCATTGCTTTCATTTTCTTCCTTTTCTCTTATTTCTACCTCTTTCTTTACCACTTTGCCTTCTATTTCTTTTTCCTTGGCCTCGCTGACTTCTCTTTCGTCTTCCCTACATATTCCATTAGTTACATTGGAGAAGTTCACATTATTATAATCCAATGGTTTAGGAATTTCTGTTTTTGTCACATCAGCAGTGCTTACATATTTACCATTTTCCATATTCCTGAGAACATCCTTATCCCATACGATATCCAGCAGGATGGCAGCTTCAACACAACCTTGGCCTCGTTCTTTTTTGCAAACTTCACCGGCCTCAAAAAGCACTTCAGATAATAGATTTCTTAAAAGGTTAACGCTAATCTTCTCTTTCCCAATTCGACTTCCCACATCGCCTCCTTTTTCCCCCGCGAGTTCTTCTTCCAGACCTTCCAGAGACTTACGCGACTCCGCAATCGTCTTTCGTAATTCCCCTGTTCTTTTTCGATCTCCAGGCCAAGAACCTAGGTTCTCCGCATAGTTTAGAACCAAATCCATATAGGTAAGCTCGTGTTTTCCCCATTTGACTATTTTGCTGCCTCCATTGATTTCTATTGGAGACACATTTGCTTTGAGCTCCCTTGTCTTTTCTCTTTCCCTAAGGATTTCTTGGATTTGTTCCTTTCTATCAAATCTCTCATTCCCTGCCAGAGAAAGGATCGGGGCTAGGATAGCCACAATCAACATTGACAAAAGTAAAAAACTCCTAATACCCGCTGTTTTCAAGTTCAGCACAATGATCTCCCTTTTATTAGTAAACAAATCTCCCCAGAGATTCGAAATAGCTAGATATCCGAAACCCGGACGTGGCATTACAGCGTTCTGAAAACTTAAAACACTATCAACCCGGCCTTCCTTTCTCCGGAGACGATAAATAACTTTTTCACGTTATGATTATAACGTGAAAAAGTTATTTATGCAATAGACATACTTCCAAGCTTATCCCAACTCCCATTATATATTCCCGCTATAGGATTAAATCTCAGTTTAAATCTTTTTCTTCCACATCTATATTTATCCTCCGTGACTCCGAATTTTTCTAGATTTCCGATAACATTCTCAAATGACTGTATTATCTGTTTTGGTATGATTCTGCTGCTGTCTACCTTTCCTCCAGTGACCCTTCTATTCCTATGTAGTCACTGTCGACTGGGCTTTGCGAAATGCTTTCTATCATCTCTAAATAGTCTGACATCATGTTTTTTACTTTGAAAAAATGTTAAATTGATAATTTGAAAGCATTGACTAGTTAAGAATTTATATATGTGGCACTAATATTGTTTCAATGAAGAACTGACACTAATAGTATAGAGAAAATACTGAAAAATAGAAGGCCCATGATGGTTTTTTGGTTCTAAATGGCTAAGATATACCTTCAAACAATAAATTCGCCTTAGGTAAATCATGTTAATGGCACTAGAGTATTTTGGTGAGCTTTACCAAGAGAAGACTCTCCTAAATTTAATATCTGATCTCAAATAATTTCACTTCGCATCTAAAAGAATATGAGTCTAGATATAGCAACAGGTATAAGAATTTATCAAAAACTATTTACCAAGAATAAAAAGTGTCAGTTAAGGACCCTGTAAATTTAAACAAAGGGTTAACATCTTAAATTTTAAAAACTCCCCCTGGGAGCTCTTTCAAGTCAATTGGAAGTTCTCTTGGTTCCCCAATATTAAATATCCATTCACATCCTTTCAGGAACAAATGAAAATGTCTCTTGCTAATTCCATTGAATTTCCCTATATATCCTTTTGCTTGGTCCCAAAAGTTTTCATTAGATCTGTTGTATAAATTAGTAATCCTTTGTGGATTAAATGGATGCTCTAATTTTCTCGCACTAGGTAATGAGAAATTCTGATGGTAATTACAATTTATTCATTAATAGAGGACGACTAGCTTATCTTCTACGCTAGGAATGTGTATAAGTGGTGCTGACAGGTTGCAACTATCTAATTGTGTGGTATAATTATACAGAGTGATATGAGGTGAGGAAATATGGACGACGAAAAACTTACTATTTTGAAACTCTCAAGAACTACTGGTTTTACTAGTACCATGTTTTATAGGCTATTGAAAAAATGCTATAGCACCAGTGATATGATTGGAAACATCGATCAGATTTGTCGAAAAAATGTTAAAATTTGCAGCGATGAAAATATCCAACTGGAATTCGAAAAATGCGAAAAACTTGGTGCAAAGTTGATAACCTACAGAGATAGTGAATACCCACGTTATCTCAGAGTAATTCAGCCATTTCCTCTGGTACTAACCTGTAGAGGCAACCTGAGTCTTCTAAATGCTGAAAGGAAAGTGGCAGTCGTTGGTTCAAGAAATTGTTCAATAAACACATCTAACTTTACAAGAAAAATATCCAGAGAAATTTCCAGCTACGGCTACTTTATTGTATCTGGCCTAGCGAGAGGAGTCGATGCTGCAAGTCATATTGGTTCGCTGGAAAATGGAACCATAGCAGTTCTGGGAAATGGCATAGATACCATATATCCGAAGGAAAATGAATATCTCTACCATGAAATACTGGACAATAATGGACTAATAATTTCGGAATTTCCCATAGGGACCAAGCCCAGACCAGAAAACTTTCCCATAAGGAACAGGACTATAGCTGGAATTTCCAGAGGTGTTCTAATAATTAGTGCTGGTCTAGGGTCTGGTTCTCTACATACAGCTAATCAGGTTCTAAAGTATGGCAGAGAGGTGCTAGTGCTTCCGGGTAATCCATATGATGCTAATTATGCTGGCTCAAATAAACTTCTGCAGGATGGAGCGACGATGGTCATAGATGCCAGAGATGTCATAGAAAATTTGGAATCCTTCAGACTAACAGAGAGTACAGACCATACGGATTTAGATCTTGAGCCAGACTATGGTGATTTCAAATCTTACCAGGAGGAGGACAACGGAAGCGCTGCGCGCGAAGATTTTAGAGAATTAACAACCGAAGAGCTGTTACTATCAAAGCTAGACCATTGTCCCATTGATGTTGGCGAGCTAGTTGATAATATGGACGTTGGCATAGGCGAAATCAACTCTATTCTTACAAAACTTAACCTCGAGGGCAAAATTTATATTGATAGCGGGAAAGTCTGTCTACTAGGAAATCCTACTATTGATGGGTAGAGCTCACAATATAGTAGACAAGTTTACTTTAGCTTTTTAGCCGGATAGTTTTTACTCTAGCTGTTTTGAAATTATAATCCCTAGAATGATCTAGGCTGTCACCAGGACAATGTCTGGTTGTGAATAGGTCAGGAAATATTGAATAAAATAATCCCATTCTAACACAGAATATGTTTTGCAGCCGTGATGATACTAGGAGGGCCTAATAGAATAAATTCAGCGATAAACTATCCGGAGTGCTACTGGTAGAAATGAAAGTTGCAATATTTATTTAGCAATCCCCGATTTGATATAATCTTGAGTTGAAATAAGCTTGGAAATGGGTGTAATATATGAGTTTCCTTGTTGGCCTTAATCTCCAATTTTGATGCTATACGTCATTATATCGTCCAGCTCCTTTTTTGCTTTCTCGGTTGCCTTTGTTGATAACCATTTTTTTCTGAACTTGATTAGCCTATCCCTAAGATTTTTATTTTGTTCGTCTATTCTCATAATTTCTTCCCTTGACATTTTTAGGCCTTTTTCTATATCGGACCCCCCTGTCTCCCTATCCTCCATTGGTTCCATAACTTCCTCCCCGTCTGTGAACATTATAGCTTGCTCTAGACTAAGCCTATCAACCGGGTCATATGCACACATGCCACAGAGGGTTCTTTTGTATAAAATGTTCAGGCCTTCCACGCTTTTCACCATTAGTTCAATTTTTGTGCTAACACAGTTCCTATCTTTCATTATTTCTATAAGTTGTGGAACCGTCCTCACATCCTCTCCCCAGGTCATATTCTTACCAGACATTGTATAGATTATAGTCATTCCGATAGCCCAGACATCTGACATACAGTTGATGGACTCAGAAGTATTTGGAGATGTAATAATCTCCGGAGCCATAAAAAGAGGGGTTCCTTTATGTTTACTTGTATTCATTGACGGTCCCAGGAGCCCTCCTGGGTCACCAATGGCCAAAGTGTCGTCTTCTCTAATAAATATGTTTCCTGGCTTCAGGTCCCTGTGGGCATAGGATTTAGCATGGATTGCCGACACAGCGTACAGTATTGACACAAAATTCTTAGCCATTATCATTCTCGCTCCCCCAGGATTTTTCTCCAGAAGTGTTTCCATGTCCCCCTTCTCACAGTATTCCATAAGTACGATGCCAAATTGCTTTCCTTCGTGGGTAAATTTCTCTGCACCAAAAACCTTTAGCAGGCCTGGATATTTCGCCATTTCATCTTTGAAATTTTCGGCGTAGAGAAATTCTCCCAGACTAAGGTCGAACTGTTCTCCACCAAATAATTTTATAGCAACCGGCCTCTCATTTATTTTAACATTAGAAGCCATGTAAATTCTGCCTGCTGTTCCAGAGCCAATTTTTGTGAATTTTACTTCAGAACTTTTCCCAATGGAATCGGGAAATAACTTAGACAACTGTTGACTCAACAGCTGAATTTCTAAATCTTTAGAATCCGTTTCACTCATAAAAATTTGATAAAGTTAATAAAAATATAGTATAAGCTCCCTCCATTTCTACAAAGCGTGATTTGCTAGGTGTCACCGCAACTCCCTAGCAGGCCATCGTTCTTAGTCTCAGTAATTCCTAGTTTTTCCTCTGTTTCCCCTGTTGCTCCCGACAATTGTTTATTTTTCAATCTA
>JAIRWJ010000111.1 GCA_031269065.1 Rickettsiales bacterium | reverse complement strand
GGAAAAAATATAAAAGAGTATAAAAAATTACACTGTCAGCAACTAAGTCTTTTTGATTCTATGAACTAATGAAGAGGTAACAAACTAATACCTCGCACTTCAGTGCGGGGTTGTTTATTGCTAGAGAGGCCTCTTCTATGGAAATTTCATTAACAAAGACTCCAGAGGTCATTTCCAAAGAAGTCCTAAAAAATAAGAATGTGCTGGTACTTGGGAGTAGTACTTCCGTCAACGGTTCCATCGCGGAAGCCAAAAATTCGTCTTCTACGAAAGAGCAAGGGCAAACAGCTCCAAAAATAAGAAAGCGTAGTACAGGAATGCAAAAAACCTAGTATTTTTTCAGATTTTTACCCTATAGCAGTTTCATTAAAACTAATATCTCTTGCATTATTATTATAATATTTTAGCTTATAATTTAGTTATTGTCATTAAAAACAGGGAAAGAAATGGAGATAGTAAATATAGAACTAACTGGGTTCAAGACTAAAGGAGGGGATATAGGATGTTATCTACACATAAAAGATACCACCGGGAATGTCACAAAATGTAGCGCCTTTTTTAGGGGTGTCATCAAGATTTCACCTGATGGAAGAACCGAAATTCCTGACGGAAGAGGATTTTTTGTGTCGATAAGTAAGAACAAGGAGAGAAAAAGTCTTATCATCTATAGCGGCGATTTTAAAGATGGTAAACTAACCAGTGGAAAACTTAAATATCCAAACGGGGATGTTTACGATGGGAATTTCAAGGATGGCAAAATGGAGGGTCAAGGAACACTTGTATCTAAAGAAAGTGGGAACGTATACAAAGGAGACTTTAAGGATGGTAAAAGGAATGGTGAAGGGACACTCATATTTGGAACAAGTGGAAATATTTACAGCGGGAGATTCGAGGATGGTATACAAAATGGTATGGGTATATTCACATTCAAGAAGAGTGGGGATTCTCGTGAAGGATATTTTCGTGGTAGCAAAATAGAAGGGTTTGGATGTTATGTAACTGATGGCAAAATCCTTATGGGGAACTTTGTTGGTGATAAACTTGATGGAATAGTGGAGATTAAAGACGAAAAAACGGGACGTGTTGTACATAGAAGGTTTAAAGATAGTAAAATGGATAATGGCCCTATTTCCGTTTTAAAGGATAAGGAGGAGTTGAAAAAATTTTTTGAAGAGAAAAAGAAATTTAAAGAGAAATCCAAGATAGAACAATTTCTTAGAGAAAAATCTGAGAAAGAACGTATTACTAGTCCCTCTACCAATACAGTCTCCCATCAACAGGCTGTTGGCGGTCAAAACGTGCAAGAAGCACCCGGGAATGGGAGAACTTGGGCTTCCCGTTTCAAGCAACCGACGGGAACGAGAAGTTCTGCTCCTTCAGATACCTCGGCTTCCACAGGAAAATCTGGGGGGTGGGGTATCGGTTGATTTCTTCGGATTTCAGAGGCTCTGGATCCAAGGAGGGTGCTAGACATAGCAGCAGGGAAGAACAACACAGATAATTATATTAGTCACAACTTTGCTTTTTGTCTCCCTAGATTCTTGAAAAATAAAAGAAGAAACTTGTCATTGTAGAAACCTGCTGAGCGATAGTGGTAGCCGTACTGGTACTGTACCAAGTGCCAGAACATAAGAACTTCAAAAACTTCTATGCAGAAAAAACATCAAGAGCTGTACTCAGAGAATACTTTCCAAAAATACTATCCTACTGTAAATTTCTAATGTTGGAGAGAAAAGTTATGCTAGCACTGTTAGCATTTGTTCAATACTCCAATAGTAAAAAAGCAGGAATCTACTACATAGACAGTACATCCCTGCCAGTCTGCAGAAATCAGAGAATATAGACACAAAACATTTCAGACATGGCTAGAAGAGATATGAGTTCTCTGGGATGGTTCCGCGGTTTCAAACCCCATCTGAGATAAACAATAGAGAAGAGATGATGAATTTCAGAATAACAAAAGGTAATGTATTTGATAATGTGAATCTGGTCAGAAGAACAAAATTTGGAGGTAAATTATTTGGAGACAAAGAATATCCCTGTAGAGAAGAGGTGCTAGAAAAACTGAAAAAAGAGTACAACATAGTTTTAACTACAAAGAACAAAAAAAACATGAAGATTTAATGCTCTCTGAGCTTTAATTCTTATGTTCAGACATATAACAAACGCCAGTACAGCTATTAGTTCGCTATCGCTTAGCACATCGATTCTTTCTTTGTATTTTTTCCCCTTATTTGATGTACTTATTCAATTTTGACACAAACATTTGCAAGCGAGGAACGGGAAAACCTTCCAAGACTACTAACTCTGGCTACCAATTTTCTCGCACTCCACTGGATCTCGGGGAAGATGTGCTGTTAGCAGTGTGGGTAATCTGGTAGAGTGTGCGCCTTGATTTCTATAGGGTCAACCTCTGAGAAACCTTTCTAACAGGTCAACGACGCTGAGCTTCTCTTCGGTCCCGGTGCTCATATCTCTGACAGTCAGCAGATTACTTTTGAGCTCGTCGGAGCCAATTATTATGGTGTATCGGCTATCGTTTCTGTCGGCTATATTCATCTTTTTTCTGAGATCACCACAGGAATTTAGTTCACAAGTAATATTTTTATCCCTTAAGTTCTCCGCCAGTCTGATACAATAGTCCAGTTCCCCATCTGATATGGGTACAATGGAAATCAGTTCTCTTCCACCAAATTGACGACCCTCTAGCAGGAGCATGAGTCTCTCTATCCCTGCGGCACAGCCGACGGCCGGTATGTCACGACCTCCGATCTGATTTACAAGCTTATCGTATCTACCGCCACCCATTACTGCAGACTGGGCTCCGATATGATTTGTAACAAACTCAAAGACCGTGGAGGTGTAATAGTCAAGACCGCGCACTAGGGATTCATTGACAATATACTCTACACTCATCAGAGACAGTTTCTCCAGAATGCTGGAAAAGAATATTTTGTCACCAACCGTGTAGTAACTGCTAATTTTTGGGGCATCCTCTAGAAGTTTCTTATCTTTCTCATCCTTGGAATCTAATATTCTAAGAACATTGTTTTCCAGCCTGACCCTGCTATCCCCCGAAAGATCATTTTTATACTTTCCAAAGTACTTCACCAAAGAATCTTCGAAGCTTTTTCTACTCTGTTCACTACCAAGGGAATTTATGTTTAGGATAATGTGGTCTAACCCAAGAGATCTTAAAAATTGGTCACAGAGAAGTATAACATCTACGTCTCCCATGTAGTTGCGAATCCCAAAACACTCAAAATTTACCTGGTTAAACTGCCGCTGCCTGCCTTTTTGGGGTCTGTCATATCTAAAAACCGGACCCTGGGAAAAGAGTTTTATAGGTAGTCTATCACACAGCTCTGGGTGGCCGAGCAGAGCCCTCACAACACCGGCTGTGAACTCGGGTCTCAGGCTGAGATAGTTATCGCTCCTATCCTTAAACTTGTAAATTTCTTTGAGAACTATATCAGACATGTCACCAAGATTTTTCTCAAAAACTTCACTAAACTCAAATATTGGAGTCATAATTTCACTAAAATTGTATAGAAGAGCAATTTCTCTGGCTATAGTGACAATATGGTTATATTTTTCTATGTCTTCGCCAAATAGATCCTTTGTTCCTCTAACTAGTTGCATAGCCATAGTCAATACCAAAAAATTAATAATTATGTGGCATTTTAACTCCCCCTTAACCAGTTATAATATCGGACTGACATAAGAAAACAAGAATGATTTAGATAGGTTTTTTTGGTGCTAATCTTTTGTGGAATTGTTGTGATTCCCTCGTCTATCCTCCCCTTAAATTTCCGCAGAGTCCAAGAGAAGAGGAAACCCTGGTATTTTTCTTTTCTCTAAGTCTACCGGTTGGAGACAATAAATCAGGGGCTCAACTATAATAACACTTACTAAAACATTACAGCTAAGTTATAATAAAATATACTAAACTGAGCAGCTTTAGAAT
>JAIRWJ010000014.1 GCA_031269065.1 Rickettsiales bacterium | reverse complement strand
TTCGCTCGCCAACTTCTCAGATTCGTGATTCTTAAACATGCTAGGTGTATTCCTAGCTAGAAAAATGATATGGCAGAGGATTTTTATTTTCAACAGGGAAAGAGGGTGATTTATTTGGGATGGAGGTTAGCCCTAGCTAGAAAATATTTTGGGCGTAGTGGAAATAATCTAGTCAAAGTAAAAATTCTAAATAAGCTTCTGAAACCTCTAAAAAATCTTTTGGAAAAACTAAACTTCGGTATACATGTGAATCTGGAGAATATTTCCAGGACTTGCCTTTATTTGAATTCCTTCTATTAATTTCTTCCAGAAAACCTGATCTAATATATGGATAGAGAACTGGTAATACAAAAACTAAAAGACGCTAATCTGCTAGGCAAAGGTGGCGCCGCTTTCCCAACGGCCACCAAATGGGAGGGGGTTCTGAGAGCCGATGGTGATCCAAAGTATATAATATGTAACTCCTCCGAGGGCGAACTTGGCCTATTCAAAGACCTATATGTGTGGAGACACCACATGGACCTGGTATTCCGGGGCATGGAGTATGCACTGGAATTCCTTGGCAACGCCGAAGTCTATATACACATAAATAAATATTACTGGGATGAACTTAAGCCCAAAATATCCGAATACATAAACAACTACAGATGGCGCTACAAATTTAACATATCCATCGAAAATCCCTGCTACATAGGTGGCGAAGCCAGTGCACTCATGAATGTCATAGAAACCGGTGTTGCTCAGCCCAGACCCAGAACACATAGAACCGTCGTTAAGGGGCTATTCGATAAGCCAACAATGATGCAAAACGTCGAGACATTCCATGATGTAGCCCGAATTATAGATGGAACCTACGACGACTCGAGATTTTCTTGTATTTTCGGTGATGGCATTGAAAAAAAGTTTGTTACTCGACATCAGCTAGGTGAAAAAATATCCACAATTTTGGAACAAGCCGGAGTAATACCAGACTTCGATTACTATGTCCAAATAGGTGGGAGCGCTAGCGGGCCTGTCTATCGAAAAGACCAACTTGACCAGAATGCAATGCTAGGGGTGGGAGCCATAGAAATCTTTGACAAAAAAAAAAGAGGTTTCCTTGAATTTATTAGAAGACTAGGAAATTTCTACCAGCGCGAGTCCTGCGGAAAGTGCAAAGGTAAAGAATTTGCAACAAAACTCAATGAGCTGGTTTCTACTCTGGAGAACGAACAGCAAGCTCTGAACAGCATCCAAATCCTCAAACAGCTGGTTGATGATATGAATAAAAAGACGTTTTGCGGCCTCTGCAAAGGTCTAAAAAGACCATTCACTTCCTACTGCAATAATATACTTAGAATAGAAATGGCCTAGTAACCACCGAAACCACTCTCTCCGAATTCAGCAGACAAGAAACAGGGGAGAGCTGTGTCTACTCTACTCCTTCGTCTCCAGCCGCTTCCACAGCCACATTCTCCAGAGTGTCCCCATCCTCATCCTCCTCAGCTTCCTCAGCTTCCTCCACATAGGCGTCTTCTCTGGCCTCATAGGAACTATCGGAAATAGTCTCGCTCTTCAATTCAAATCCAGAGGAGTTGTTGTCACAGCTTTCATCGCTGCTATCATCTCTAAAGCTCTTACTGCTCTTAGGAAAAAGATTATTTGTGAGCAGATCCTTCTTTATCTTTTCTTCCAGTGATGGTATGTCCAAACGACCACTTCTTATATCATAGAGAGTCATGTTCACACTCTTTCTTGCAAACTTCAGGACCTCTACATCAGGCCTAACCTTCATCTGCACATCCTTGGCCCTATTCATAACAACTAACGCCAATCTGAACTTATTAGGAATAATATCCAAACACTTCTCCACCGAAATCGGTCTTGCCGCCAAATTCTCACCCATTATAACCAGAACCCCCTGATATATCACGATGTATAAATAATAAACTAACGGTAGCTAGCGGGAAAAATAAGTCAAGAACGAATGTAGAGGGAAAACCCCAACTCTCAGGCTCAGAGAGCCTAAAGGACTAAACGACCAGTATTCCTGACCCATGTCTCGTCAACCCCGGAGCTTTTATAAAACCCTAAATTTGGGAATAGGATACACAGAATAACTATAAATTTCCCGTAAAAGTCTTAAAAGGCTATTGCTTTAAAAAAAATCAATACTACCATGAGCCTCAATTCGACTTGACGGCTTCCATAAATACTGGGTCGGAAAATAACCTCTTAGCCTTGTGGAAAACACAGCTAAGGAATAAAAATGAACAAAAATAATAACAAGAGAGGGTTTATGGGTAAGTACAGAATGGCCGTGGTGCTTTTTACGACGCAGGTTTGGGCTATCGGGATTGGGGTCCTGCGAGCAGAGAAAAAGGCCGTCAAACCAGGGCCTGGTGGCTCCTCCATTGAGCAGATAGCGAAAAATATTCTGGAAGAAGTAGAAAAAAAAAGACCACAGGGAAGGGTAAAAGATAGTGGTATCGTGTACATGGTCGATTTTGACAACACTATACATACTCAGGAGGGTCCTATAAGGATAGAACCTATAATAGATGAAGATGTTTTGATGAAGTCACTTCTGGATAGAGCCGATGGAAGTGCGGATGAATATTCCGAAAAAATAAGGGATTTTTTGGTAGCTCGGGCTGTGGAGTTGGGGAACTATCGGATAGACAGTTTCGCAACCATTCAGGAATTGTTTAGAGATAACAAAAACTTCAGAAAAGATCTATCTAAATCTGTTGGTGTCTATTTTGAAAAGAAAGCTACACCTAACCAGCGTATAAGTTATCTTTTGGAATTTGGTTGTTCTCGAGACCAGATAGAATCAAATTATACGAATATGTCTAAAAATTACACTAGGTACTACACAGGTATAAAACAAAATCCAGCCGTAGTTGAAATAATTAGCCAACTGCTACATGCTAAGAAAAAAGTAGTCATTCTAACGGATAATTCAGAGGCTAATGTGCTAGTAGGCTTTCGCTATATGAAGCTGGAAGAAACCATAGAAAAACGTCTAGCCGAACTAGGTACAACCTTAGATCCAAAAATTCCTATTATAGCCGGAGAAACTGATATAAATGGTATACTACCTATAGATCTGAATATGAGACCCCTGATCCCGATAATATCCATGTTTAAGCGTAGACCCAAGATATCGGAACATTTCTTCGAGATAAGTACAAAAAAATGCTCTGGTTATAGGAAGATAGTTGAGAGGGAACTGAAAGAAAAATACGATATAGATACTAAAAATAAGACATTTGTTATGATTGACGATAATCCTGCTGTTCTAGACAATCTGGCAAAACAAGGTATAGTGCCAGTACTTGTGGAGGGGGCCAGGCTAACTGTTGGTAGCCCCGGAAAACCAACCAGAATTGGTCAATAGGTAATAGTTCTACATCGACCATAAATAGAAAGACAATAACCATAGAATCGAGGGATGTTGCTAGGCTGGCAAAAAATAAATATCGGGACCATTTAACTCTATGACTTTCCTCAGCCAGGAAGCGGAATGCTCTATTTATTCTAATGTTTATCCTTCAGAAATAAATTTTATGAAATACTTATTTGTCTATCCCTTCTTTCTCACATGAGTTTCCTGTATTTTGACTTGTAGAAAATCACATATAGTTATAGTCCTCTCTATCTCAGCCATCCATCCTAGAAATCAAAGTCCTTAACCACACAATCATTTTTCTTGACCATTAAATTACTTACCTCACTTTCTGCGCCTTCCAACTGCTCGCTGTC
>JAIRWJ010000098.1 GCA_031269065.1 Rickettsiales bacterium | reverse complement strand
ATATATATTATAGCTGAAAAAAATACTTATGCAATATGTTGATGAAAAAATTTTTTCTAATTCTAACCTATACAGCTGAAGAATACCCTTCTGATCTGGATAAATTGACTATAATTTTTCCATATTGTATTTAGACTATAGGTATTTTTGATTCCAGCAAAAGTAATTGTGGAAAATTTGGTGGGTGCAGGGTATCCTGCTCGCGATTTTTTGGGCTTCTTTGGTTAGTAATAGACTGGAGGCCGCAGTAACCAGGGAACTAAACGGGTACCTGGTTAAGGCTATAGAGGAGTTAGCGGGGGTGGTTGGTGCAGAGGCTGGAGATGACCCCGAATCTACAGACGCTAATAATCTGGTGGACACTATAGTGGATTTGTTGCTATTGAATGACAACGATACCCCAGAAACCCTGGATGATGTGATAACAAAGAGTGTTAGGGCTAGAGACGTTGATGATCTTATCGCTTTGAACAACATAGTGAACGACAGAAAAATGGCGGAAGATCTGGAAAAACAGAATAATGATGAGCTAAAACTTGATAATATCCTCGAAAAAATAGCATTTCAGAAAGTGGACTATAAACGGTCTCCCAAAGAGAAAAAGGGGTTGGGATTATTCATCAGAAAAGGCTATTTTGTGGTGGTCCTGGACGCCGGTCATGGTGGAATTGATTCGGGAGCTGTAGGCACTATGGGATCCAGAGAAAAGGAGATAAATCTAGAATTTACCAAAATGCTAGGGAGGGAGCTTAAAAAAAATAAGAAAATCAAGGTATATTTGTCGAGGCACAGCGATAAATACCTAAGCATCAGTGAAAGAATCACAAAGACCAGAGAATTAGGAGCTAATCTTCTAATATCGATACACTCTGACTCAAATACTGATAGGACAGTCAGAGGTTTGACGGTGTACACGCTAGCAAAATCTGCCCTTGATATGAGAAGGAGGAAAGTTGCCAATAACCTCATAGGCCAGAATGGCAGGCGTACGCTAAAATCTGGACTATTCGGTACCATTCGGGATGTACTTAGGCATGATAATTTTGACGAATCTGTGGAATTTGCTGGTACCCTTGTGCAGAATTTTGGAAGGGGAAATATAAATATGCTATCTAGAGCACATCGGAGCGCTAATTTTGGTATACTTCTGGCATCAGAATTCCCATCTGTGTTAATAGAACTTGGTTTTATCTCTAATCCAGGCGATGAGGCACTACTGAGATCCGAAAAATACAAAGTGGACCTGGCAAAATATATTGCCAGGTCTGTGGATACGCACTTTTTAGCAGGACTCTAGTCTTTCCGGAGAATGTCTATTGCCAACGCTAATTCAGAATGATTTTAGGTTAGTGCTGCTCATTCCACTAGTTGGTGTAGAGGCATAAACATACTCCTGACCATCTTTCCCCGGAATACGCCAAGGGTGGATTTGTACATCCTAGAATCTCAAACTAACTTCCAGGGTTATGTTGTTATTGACCAGGTCAGAGGAATACCTCCAACCGTAACCTATGGAAGTTCTAATAGCGTCGGTTATTTTGTAGCCCAGACAAATCCCCAATTCCGTCGCGAATTTAGACTGATCTCCTCTTTCATCTACTATCTGATAGCTTTGGCCATCATACATAGTTACTAGGTAGGATTTATCACCCTCACTGTGGATATCATAACTTAGTCCTAGCCTGCCGGTAACATCAAATCTTTTGCTAAATAGAGCGGCTAGCCTCAGACCTAGGACTGAAGACACTGTATCCCTTTTTACCTCATTGACCGTCCCACCTATGTCATCCTTCTGTTCACCCTGGTGGACATGGAAATATCTGATACCCAGTTCCGGTGCGAGGGTGAATTCCAGATTTTTGTCTTTCTTCAGGGTAAATCTGTAGCCCAGCATGGGAGCTAGATAAATGATACCACCTTCAGCCAATAGCGTGTTACTCTTATTCTTGTTCCAGCCGTAGGTTGTCACAGCACCAAGGTAGAGATTCCCAAAATCATATTCTCCATAAAAGGACAAAGCCTTTGTTACTATATTTTTATTTCCGCTGTCGCTCTCTGAACTGTCATCGGTCAGAGTAAATGCCAAACCTAGCTTTAGATTACCAAAAAGTCTGTAGTCTAGACCGATAATAAAGCCATTTCCTGATGTTTTCGTATTCTCCTCGAGTTTCTGACTGCCAAAATTTCTAATATATTGAACCCAAAGTTTGCCAAGCAGATCGGCATTAGCTCCAGCTGTCTCTTCTCTGAGTAGGCCATAGGCGAGCATATCGTTATTAGTCGCCGCTAGCACGGAACCTAGATCGGATGAGGATGATTCTATTGATAAAACCATTCTATCAGCCATCACTGCAGCCGAAGATTGAATTGGGGCGGCCATAGCCTTCACTTGGGATGCCAGATGGGAATCAGGGTTATGTTCTGTGTAGATTTTTCTTATACTGCCCTCATCTTCCGTTTCTATGGCCCGCTGTGCCATGCCGTCTCTGGCTAACATAGAGCTGAAGAAGGTTGTGACAGCCTTTCTTTTATTTTCGCTATCTCTTCCCATTCTACTGGCTATAACCTCCCGGGAAATGTCTCTGAGCTCTCTTTTTTTGAGTCTAAGGATTGTGTAGTCCGGTTCTTTCTCGGTTCCTCCAAAACCAAGCTCAACCCCAACCTGGTCGGTGGCCATGATAGCAGTCCCAGGAGCTCTGTCCAGAGTTCTGCCGATATTGGCGAACCTAAATCTGTTCAGTAGACTAGGCTTAAAATTGTCTATAGAAACCCCATCGGCGAGAAACAGATATTTTGACTCCAGGGTTTCGCCGATATTCATATCTCCTATAGCTATCGCCATGTCATTTTCGATTGTCACGGCAATTCTTGGAGAGCCTTCCAGAGAACCCTTCTCCTGGATCCTTAGCGATCCTCCGGGGCTTACTCCATCGCTTCCGCTAGTTTCTAAACTTCTCTCCACAGAAGTTCCTCTTCCCAGACCAAAAATCAATGTTGCCCTCTCTCCAAAACTGATACTTTTCTGGTCTATTTTAGCGCTATGAATATCCAGCACAGAGGAGCCATCCACAACCAGAGTGCCATTGCCGACAATCCCGCCGGAATCAAATTTCACTGTCCCTGGACCATTTACCAGCACAGTGCCAGAGTTTAGTATATCGCCGGACCCGTCTCCAAAGCCATTGTTTTCAAACAGGGCGACATCGTTAGGACTGGGTAACTCTATGGCAAGGGTCCCTCCGGGAGCAACCTGCATGGTACTATCCGGATCCATTTCTCGGACTCTGTTGTAAAATACTGAGGAGCCATGGTTCGTCACCTTCTGTCCACCATAAACCACTATTTTGGAGCCCTGGGATCCTGAAATGGATCTATTTTTTAGAAATAGAATGAATTTACTTTTGAATTCTAAAGGATTATCGAAGAGTCTCGGGTCCGATGCTGTTCCAAAGTTTCCCATACTACCGGTTATGTCAGACATTCCTATGGTCGGATTGTAACCACTCAAATCTACATTATTACCAAGGTTAAGGTACTCATAGACAATATGGTCTCTGCCGCCGAGCAGCCGGGCCGCCTCTCTTGACGAGAGTTTTGCCTTAATTAGAGGGCTACCTTTTATGCTACCTCCATCCTGTATTCTTATTCTACCTCCTCTGTGGGGAGAAAATGTGATCTCCGGATTCCCTTCGAATATAATGTTATATTCATCCACTGTGGCACCTCCAACATCAAGCTGAAATTGGTCGGCGATGATAAGCGAACCATGCTCCCCCTTTATACCTCTACTGAGCTGCACCTGTGTGTCT
>JAIRWJ010000085.1 GCA_031269065.1 Rickettsiales bacterium | reverse complement strand
AAGCAAGTTCGGTAGGATATCTATCTAGATAACTAACATATAGATGAGGGTCGGGCGGTGGGCTCGACCCTCGTTTGTTGGTTAGCCTAAAGATAGGGCTGACTCCGTCTGTGGATTAGATCAAAAAAATGTACTCCCGGCTAGAAGTGAAAGTTCTAGATTCTTTCTAGATTGCGGAAACCGGAGCGTAAACGGATGTTTAGATTTTTTTCCAGAAAGAAAGAACAGAAGAACAATGCCGAAAGAGTAACCAGAACCTATTATCAAAACGTTGGAAAAGCCGTTTGGACTGATAGGAACTATATCCATCTGTCCGAAGAGTCCTATGTTAAGAATGTAATAGCCAATAGATGTATATCTATTATATCTAAGGGCGCGTCATCTGTGAGACTATATCTGAAAAATATAACCAGTGGTGAAATATTATCAGACCATAGCATACTAGATTTACTAAAAAAACCAAATCCCTCCATGGGATTTTCAGACTTTTTTGAAACCCTCTATGCGCACCGATTGATTTCTGGAAATGCCTATCTGCAGGCTATTTTTGCTAGAAATTCAAAAAACTCGGAACCAAAGGAGCTGTTCATTTTGAGGCCAGACAGAGTTACAATTTTAGTTGGAGATTCCCCCCTCCCCATTGGATATAGATACAAAGTCAATAACCAGGAATTTCTATTCAAAGTCAACCAGGTTACTGGCAAATCTGAAATTTTGCATCTGAAAAATTTTCATCCCACCAATGACTGGTATGGCCTATCTCAGGTAGAACCAGCCGCCTATTCCATAGATCAGCATAATGAGGCATCAAAATGGAATCAGGCTATACTACAAAACGGAGCCAAACCCTGTGGAGCTCTGATAGTAAAGAATGATGCGGAAAATAATGGGTTTTTGACCGACGACCAGTTCGAAAGACTCAAGGAGCAACTGAACAGTGAGTTTTCCGGCAGTACAAACGCCGGAAAGCCGCTGCTGTTGGAGGGTGGACTCGACTGGAAGGAAATAAGTATGACTCCAAAAGAAATGGATTTTCTTGAGATGAAACACAGTACAGCAAGGGATATAGCCTTGTCATTTGGAGTTCCATCACAGTTGATCGGTATTCCAGGGGATAATACTTACAATAATATGGCTGAAGCCCGCCTATTTCTCTGGGAGCAGACTATTCTGCCAACCATAGATAGTGTCCTCAGCAGTTTGACAAACTGGCTTGTGCCTATGTTCGGCAAAGATTTCGAGATTAGTTACAATAAAAATGACATATCCCCTCTCTCCGTTAGAAAAGAACATTTTTGGAATATCGTGAACAACAGCGACTTTCTCAGCGCCGAAGAGAAGAGAAAAATACTTGGACTCCAGTGAGGCAAAATAGTTGGGATGAGAACTCTATATAACATTTGAAAGAATGTAAATATGGATACAACGGCAGAGATAGAATTTGTGCAGAAGATTCCAGAAATCCATCTGCTAGAATCAGAAAATGCTGGCCAATAGCCATCCACCCAACTTTACTTCTTCTTCCCTCTACCATTGCCAGAGGGAAATTGCGAATCAAACTGTTCCCCAGACTTTTCTAACCGTCTCGTAAAGAACCTATTCGTCAGTAGGACGAATCTTTCCGCAATTGAATTAAAATTTATACAAGAGTCTCATTTCTGTGGCCCAGAATGTGGCTGGACATTAGCTTCGATGATGCATAGGATTTAGTCCCAGTCATTCCAACTGCTAGTAATCTATTTTTTGTGATTATTTCTAGTATAAAGGCATTCCTGGACAGAGAATGGACTATTGACCGTTAACTCCACTAAAATCCATTATTATATCTCCACTGTTGACTAGATTATTGCAATTCTTATAGATTTTGCCGATTTTCAGATTAAAAGTACTTCTTAGAATATTTTCCATCTTCATAGCCTCAATGGAGCAAAGCTCTGAGCCCACAGAGACGCTGTCCCCTTCATTTACCCTCATTCTGACAATTCTGCCGGATAGGGGGGATTTCAGAGAAGTCGGGACAATGGTTCTGGTACTGGTCTTCGGCATAAATTGCTCCAATTCGGAAATTCTCGTGTTTCTGACAGAGACACTGACGAAGGATCCCATATACTGAAAAACATAATCACCCGCATAGTCATCGGATATGATCTTAACGTTTATTTGCTTGCCATTTACCGTTCCTCTGAATACATTTTCGCCATATTGCCAGGCCGTGAACAGAGAATTATAGCCGGACTCGTAGTCAACGTTAAAATTCCCGTCATTCGAATCTAGCACATTGGTCAAAAATTTTCTCCCGTCTATGTCCACCACCCATTTGGTGTTAAGTTTTTTCTTGAAACTTGTTAAGCCACCTGTGATATTATTCACTCTTCTCTGATAGTTCACAAATATGTAAAGGGCGACGCTCAGCAGCGGACTCTTGTATTCCATTTCCAACTCTCCGTGGCCAAAGCCGGATGAAAATTCCTGACGGATAAAATTAGTGTTTATGTCTCCTCTCCTAAATCTCTCGCTGTAGACTATTGTCTCCAAAAATCCTATATTGTGGGCTATTCCATCTATATAGAAACTTCCGAGAGCTGACTGCATTTTTTCCAGACAGTCATTTCGATCTACCCCATGGGTGAGTAGTTTACATATCATATTGTCGTAGAACGCTGTGACCTCATAACCCTCATAGACGCTGGTGTCCACCCGAACATTTTCTACCGACAGAGGTTCAACATATTTATTAATTCTTCCGGATGATGGTAGAAAGTCCCTAGAGGGATCTTCGGAACAAATTCTGCTCTCCATAGCCCAACCATCTAGTTTTATATCCTCCTGTCTGAATAGTAATTTTTCTCCCCGGGCGATGCGGATCATCAGCTCAACCATATCCAATCCCGTGATCAGTTCTGTGACGCCATGTTCCACCTGGAGCCGGGTGTTCATCTCAAGAAAATAGAATTTTTTGGCAGAATCCATCATAAATTCCACAGTTCCAACAGAACTGTAGCCAACTTCTTTGCAGAGAGAAACAACCTGTCTATACATTCTGCGCCTGAGCTTTTCATCCACAAAAGGGCTGGGAGCTTCCTCTATTATTTTCTGGTTGTTTCTTTGGATAGAGCATTCCCTCTCTCCAAGACAGACAACATTGCCATGCCTATCTGCTATTACCTGTATCTCAATATGTCTGGGATCTTGCACATATTTTTCTATAAATATTCTACTATCTCCAAAGCTATTCAAAGCCTCATTAGTGGCAATTTCAAAGGCTCCCCGAACATCCTCCAGACTACTGACCATTCTAATTCCCTTGCCACCGCCACCAGCCGTTGCCTTTATCATAACCGGCAGCCCTATTTTCTTCGCTATTTTCACAGCTTCAGCCGAACTGGCTACTATACCATCGTAGCCCGGCACTGTACTAACACCGGCTTTTTTAGCGATTTTTTTAGATTCTATCTTATCCCCCATCTTTTCTAGAGCATCCGTCGGAGGTCCTACAAAAATGATATTTTCCTTCTCAAGGGCGGCAGCAAACTTGGCATTTTCGGATAAAAAACCATAACCTGGATGTACATAGGTGGCTCCGGTCTTTTTTGCCACGTTGATTATTTTCCTCATGTCTAAATAGCTTTCTGAGGCGGGTGCTCCTCCGATCAGAACAGCCTCGTCAGCCATTTGCACATGCATGGCATTTGAATCGGCATCCGAATAGAGTGCTATGGTGGTTATATCCATCTTCCTTGCAGTATTTATAATCCTACAGGCTATTTCTCCACGATTTGCTATGAGCAGTTTCTCCCTTGTGCCAAACGAGTTAGAATTCATGTGCGTCAGCGAATCAAAAATTTGTTAAAACTATCTGGAACAATTCTATATCATTCTAATACTAAATCAATTAGCTGTGAGGAGAGCCTTACTTTGCCGCTGTCCTAGCCATCCACTCATTCCCCGATTTCCAGAAGCATGTTGTGAGGCGTTTCAGTCATGACCTTTTCGCTATTCCACCAGAATTTATCCTTCGATTTTGACAGCTATTTCTTGCTTAGTTTGGTATACCAGAACATCTGTAAAACTAAACCTTAGCTTTTATTCATAAATTAAAGTATAATTAAAGTTTTTTCCCCAGACCCCCGCAAATTTCTTGCATTATACTTTTATTTATTTACAATGTGCCTACTGTTAAAGTTATCAAAAAAATATGTATAGGAAAAGGGTTATCAAGGAGATCGTCTTTGATTATGTAGATAGTCATCGAGACTTCCTGGAGACGGTGGACAATGTCAGAGTGGTCTACTCGGATGGAACTGAAATCTATGATGCGGTGTGCAGAGATGTTTACGTTGATTGGCCGGAGGAAGGAATGGTACAGTATTCTATCCAGGGGCTGCAGGACGATGGTGACGACAAAAATGCCCGTTTCAAAGGTAGGTATTCTGTAGAAAAAGGAAAATGCATCATATCCCCGGAAATTGGTCCTAGACTCAAATCTGAGGGTAGTAGATATGATTCGGATATTTCCAACGACAGCAGAGAATCATCACATAGATCATTCCAACCATATTCAAGTGCTGGTTACTCCGGTAAAAATACCATCCAATCCCAATCACTAGTGGAAGTACCAACCTATAACGGTTACGAAACAGTCAAAGAGACAATTAGAAAGATCGAAATATCATTCGGAACAGGCTGTATATGTACAGAAAAGTTAGGCCCCAAAAAATTGGATGAGATATCCAAAAAAAGGTTGGCCAATATCGACATTACCATTAGACTGATGGCGAAAATATTCGACCATATGATGGCTGAAGAAAAAAATTCCCCGAAACAACTGATACAAGGTACATTGGGTGCACTGGACTCGACAATCTGGACAGGATCGAAAATATCCGCATTTATGAATAATAGCGGCAGCAAACTGGGATTTAGAATAGCCAAAGAAAATATGAATTCCAGAGAACAGAAAGAACAGGTAAAGTTTCTTATGGTGGTGATGGAACTGACCATAGATCGAATTGCTAATGCTCCCGTTGGGGACAGGGGACCAATGTATCTAGCAAATACCGTCAATGGCCTAGCAGAGTTTGGTTTTAGCAGAGAACATACGCTACAAATTAAAAAAGACTATGGCTCATTGACAGGTCAGTTGGCGTCAAGATTTTTGGAGACAGTTCTGCGCTATATGGTAAACAATTTAGAATACTTCAAACCAATAGAAATAGCAAACACCGTCAATGGTCTGGCACAGATTGGTTTTAGATTCAGTGATATCTTGAAAACTAAAGGAGGCGAAAAATTGACATCAGATCTTCTGCATAGTGTTACACACCATCTGGCATACCATCTAGGAAACTTCAAACCAATAGAAATAGCAAACACCGTCAATGGTCTGGCGCAGATTGGTTTTAGATTCAGTGATATCTTGAAAACTGAGGGAGGCGAAAAATTGGCATTAGATCTTCTGCATAGTGTCGCAGTTCGTTTGGCACATCATTCAGGAAACTTCGAATCACAGCACATAGCAAACACCGTCAATGGCCTGGCACAGATTGGAGACGGGAAAAAAAGATGAATGATGAAATAGGTAGGTAAGGATTATTTAAGGATAGAATAATAATAATTGGGGAAGAATAGAAGAAGGATTAGGTGGAGAGTAATTCAGGATTATAGAAG
>JAIRWJ010000035.1 GCA_031269065.1 Rickettsiales bacterium | reverse complement strand
TGCAACCTCTTCTAGATGCTGTCATTGACTACCTACCAAGCCCTCAAGACATAGGTGGTATCCATGGGACCAAGGATGGTAAGGAATATTTTTTGAACTATTCTGACAAGGCTTTTGTTGGACTCGCCTTTAAGGTAGCAAATGATCCGTTTGTTGGATACATAACCTTTGTGAGAATTTATTCCGGCATGATCGCCAGCGGCACCATTGTGGAAAATAGTGTCAGGGATAAAAATGAAAGGATTGGCCGAATACTGCTTATGCACGCAAACCATCGAGAAGATATAAAGGAGGCCTATGCCGGTGATATAGTGGCCTTTGCCGGTCTGAAATATACTACCACCGGAGAAACTCTGACAGAAAAGGGCAGCGGCATAATTCTGGAAAGAATGGATTTTCCAGATCCTGTCATAGAAGTATCTGTGGAACCAAAAACCCAGACTGACCAGGAAAAGATGGGCATAGCCCTATCAAGGTTGGTAGCAGAGGATCCCTCTCTCCGGGTGGAAACAAATCCCGAAAGTGGCCAGACAATACTCAAAGGCATGGGGGAACTTCATCTTGAGATTATAATCGACCGCATGAAAAGAGAATTTGGTGTTGATGCAAATATTGGCCAGCCCCAGGTAGCCTATAGAGAAACCATAACTAGAACCGTGGAGGTGGAATATCTTCATAAGAAACAGACTGGGGGCTCAGGCCAGTTCGCAAAGATAAACGTTAGGTTTGAACCTAAACCAAAAACAGAGGAAGATAGATCGGACTTCGAATTCAGAAGCGAAGTGGTGGGAGGTAGAGTGCCAAAGGAATACATTCCTGGAGTTGAAAAGGGATTTGAGTCTGCAAAGAACACTGGAGTTATTGCCGGCTATCCTGTGGTGGACTTCAGAGCTGTACTCTACGATGGCGCCTACCATGAAGTCGATTCATCTGTGCTTGCCTTCGAAATAGCAGCTAGGGCCTGTTTCCGGGAGGAAATCAGCAAAGCTAATCCTGTACTACTAGAACCAATGATGGCCGTGGAGGTTGTGACTCCGGAGGAATACATGGGAGATATAATAGGAGATATTAACTCCAGAAGAGGGCAGATCAAAAATCTCACGGACAGAAGTGGTGTAAAGGTCATCGAGGCTATAGTTCCATTATCCTCAATGTTTGGCTATGTAAACTCACTAAGATCCATGTCCCAGGGCAGAGCTCAGTTTACCATGATTTTTGAGAGATACGATCAGGTACCGACCTCCCTGGCCGACGAAATAAAAGCTAAGAGGGGAAGAGGGTAGTTTACTTCCAGTTGTTCATTCCGGCGTGTATTATAATGTCTGTGGCAAGCGGAGTGTCATTGAGGTTCCGATGTTGCCTACGGTATTGGTAGAACCTTCTATCTGATTAGTCAGTTTCATATTAAGGAGAAGATCCTCTAACAATTTAATTCTTGTCTCGAGCGACCCATTCTTCTCTCCAGATTGTTGTTCGCTTTTACTTCGATGTTGGCCCGATCGTCCATCATTCCCTTCTAGCCGCTGTTTCAACTCGGCATTTTCTTCTCTGAGTTGCATATTTTCCTTCTCGACAGCATCAACTCTCTTTTCTAATTCTCTAACTGCTTTGTGCTGGGATTTCATTTCCTCTCTAAGCGACTCCAATTCTAGATTCATTTCTGCAACCTTTGTGTTTATGCTGTTCTGACGCGTTTTAAATATTACTTCTACCATTGAATCGAATTTATCCTCTAAAAGTTGTCTGGTTTTGGAGTCGTGAACCTCGTGGGCGCCAATGTACTTCTTTTTGAGTTTGTCCAACATAGATTTTGAGGTTTCTACTTTATCATCCGAACGAACAGCATTGTGTTTCTTAGCCAGCTCGTCGTATAATTTTATGGCATTCGCCGTTGCTGGCCGTTCTTTATCAAAAATTGACTCTTTGACGATTTTTGGAAATTTTTCTACCACATAGGGAGCTATAAATTTCACTGCTCTAACAAACCATGTGGTCGCTCCAAGGGTCATAGGATTTAGTACCTTTGGAATAAAAAGAAGGATAGATGCGTGTCTGATAGCACCAACTTCAAATGTTCCTATTGCATTCTTTCGTTCTTCTGTGTCATTAATTTCGGCTAAAGCACCTATTACACTCTTGTTAGTTATGAATGCCTCTATCTTGTCACATATGCCATTAACCTCCTGATAGACTTCCGTTTCCAATCTACTTCCTTTCAGGGCATTGTCGGAATGACTGTCATATAGTTCCCTGGTTTTTGGATAGAACATATAGTTACCCAGATCTTCATCGGTAAATTCAAAGTTAACTACCGCATCCCTATCTCTCCACCTTCTGTAAATTCTGGGCATTCCCGTTACAAAGTTTCGAACTTTTCTACAGTTTGCGAAAAAATCCATGTTTTTCTCACATATTTTATAAATTTATATCTTATATAAACATAACATTTTATAATTATCAATAAAAAATTTTTATATTTTCGCTATGAACACTTCACAGCACCAGTAGGCATCTTTACTGCTACTTTTTTAAGTTACGTTGTCCTTTAACCCTGTCTTTGACTTTGACAACAGTTTTATTTTTAATTTTTTTATTCCCTCTAGCGCTGGTCTTGATTCTATCCCCGTAGCCAATTAAAAGCCAATTAAAAGCTTCTTCTATTGTTTCCAGCGGGATAAGATTCAGCTCCTCCTTTACCTTGTTTGGAATTTTTTCAAGATCTTTGATATTCTCCTTTGGAATAAGAACATATTTGACATTACCTCTCAGAGCTGCCAGCAGCTTTTCCTTGAGACCACCTATTGGCAATACCTTGCCGGTAAGGGTTATTTCCCCGGTCATGGCCGTATCACTCCTGACCTTTAGGCCTGAGAGCGCCGACATAAGCGCAGCAGACATAGCTACGCCGGCGGACGGCCCGTCCTTCGGAGTAGCCCCTTCAGGTATATGCAGATGAAAATCATATTTATTGAATATTTTGGAACTGATGTGCATTTTGCTAGCCTTGGATCTAACATAGCTGAAGGCAGCCTCGGCGGACTCCTTCATAACATCCCCCAGTTTTCCGGTTATCAAAAGTTTTCCGTTGCCATCAAATTTCAGAGCCTCTATATATAGGAGGTCACCTCCAAATTCCGTATAGGCAAGACCAGTGGACACACCTAGACTGTCCTCCTTATTTGCCTTGTTGAAAGAATTTTTTTCCACACTGAGGTAGTCTTTCACATTATTTTCATCAATTTCTATTCTCTTTACATCTTCATTTTCCACAATCTTTCTGGTGATTTTTCGCATTATTTTTTCTATGTTTCTCTCAAGATTTCTTACCCCTGCCTCAATCGTATAATTTCTTATGATCTTCAGTATAGCTTCGTCGGATATGGAAAACTCTTCCTCTCCTAGCCCATTGTTCGCCAGTTGTTTCCTGATTAGATGTTTTTTAGCTATTTGCACCTTCTCATCTTCTGTGTAGCCCGATAGTTTTATGACCTCCATCCTGTCCTGCAACGGTGGTGAAACATTATGCAGGCTGTTAGCCGTTGAAACAAACATCACATTTGACAAATCATACTCCACTTCTAAAAAGTGATCGTTAAAGGAACCATTTTGCTCTGGATCGAGAACCTCCAGCATAGCTGAAGCGGGATCGCCCTGAAAATCATAGCTCATCTTGTCAATCTCGTCTAACAGGATTAGTGGATTGTTTGTCTTGGCTTTCCTAAGGGACTGGATTATTTTACCCGGCATAGCTCCAACATAGGTCCGTCTGTGGCCTCTTATTTCGGCCTCGTCCCTAACTCCACCTAAAGATACCTTGATATATTTTCTATTTGTCGCTTCGGCTATAGATTTCGCCAGAGATGTCTTGCCCACTCCCGGAGGACCCACGAGGCACAGGATGGAGCCGTTTAGTTTCTGTGTTTTTTTAAAAACTGCTATAAATTCCAGAATCCTCTCCTTTATATCCTCAAGGCCATAGTGTTCGCGGTCTAGAGTTTCTTCCGCCTGTTTTATGTTATTTTCTAACTTATTATTGCTATTCCAAGGCAGGGCCACGATCCAATCTAGATAGTTTTTTATAGATGAATATTCTGGGGAAAATGTAGGTGTAATCTCTAGCTTCTTTATTTCTAAATCAAACTTTTCCTTAACATCAGGTTTAACATCCAGAAGTTTCATTTTAGCTCTGAGAGAACCTACATCCGTCTTGACATCATCTTCCAACCCATCTTCGTCATCATTGAGTTCATTTCTGATAATTTTCAGTTTTTCTTTCAGAAAGAATTTCTTCTGGTGATCCTGTATTTTCTTATCAATTTTCTCGTTGATCCTTTTTTCAACGTCTATCAAATTTTTTTCGATTTCAAGAAATTGGTTCAGCTTTACATATTGTTTGAGAACGCTTTTTTCTTCCAGCACACTCTGCTTAAATTCTACCTCTATGTTAAGAAGATTGGTTATTATGTAGAGTATATCGGCATTGCTCTCCAACGTTTTGAATAGTAGCCTGAGGTCAAAAGCATTTCTAGTATAGAATCGCAAAAAGTCTTCGGCCTTACCTAGGACAATCTTTTTTGTTCTCTCTAATTCCTCTTCATCATCCCTTATCCTCGTTTCCCTCAGAGTCGAAGTAGAGCACACCAGGCAATCGGAATTCTCCACCATTACCTTACATAGACGCCGCTTTTCAGTACCCCGAACAAACAGCCGCAGCTCTCCGTTGGGCATATTTATTCTTTGCGTTATTTCACAAACCGTGCCAACCTCAAAGAAATCCTTTTCTCCCCGTATGTCGCTAACATCCTTGTTTCTCTGGGCTACACAAAATATCTGCTTATTTTCTAGGCAGGCCCTTTCCACTGTTAGTACATAACTCTTACGGGTGATCCCCAGCACAGTCGCCGATCCGGGAAAAACTACCACATCCCCGACCGGTAGCAGAGGGTAGACTTTTTTTACTAGCAAACCCATCTAACATTTTCCTCATTTTTTTTTATTACCCTTATCCCAAACATATTATCTTTTTCATCACAGTCAACTATAACTTTTTCTATATTTTTGTCAGATGGGGCATTGAACATAATCTCCAGCAACAGATTCTCCACAATATTCCGCAGACCACGGGCCCCGGTCTTTCGCGTGAGTGCCCTGTCCGCAATCATGCCGAGAGAAGAGTCTGTAAATTCAAGTTTTATTTCGTCAAGATTGAAAAGTTTACTGTACTGTTTGACTATAGAATTTTTTGGTTCTTTTAGAATTCTAACCAAGGATTCCTTGGATAGCTCCTCAAGGTAAGTGATAACTGGAAGACGACCTACCAATTCTGGAATAAGACCATACTTTACCAGATCGTCTGGCTCCACAAGCTTCATAAGAGCATTTTTTTCCTCACTGGATCCGCTTTTTATACTTGCCTCAAAGCCCATGCTGTGCCTGTTTGTCCTATTTGTGATTATTTTGTCCATTCCATCGAAGGCTCCTCCACATATGAAAAGTATGTTCTGGGTGTTAACCTGTATCATCTCCTGCATTGGATGTTTTCGTCCACCCTGGGGTGGCACATTGGCAATCGTACCCTCTATAAGTTTTAACAGCGCTTGCTGCACGCCCTCTCCAGAGACATCTCTAGTGATAGAGGGATTTTCACTCTTTCTAGAAATCTTATCTATTTCGTCAACATATATTATTCCCTGTTCAGCCTTCTGTATATTGTAATTTGCCGCCTGTAGCAACCTTAGCAGAATATTCTCCACATCCTCACCCACATAGCCAGCCTCCGTAAGGGTAGTAGCATCCGCTATAGCAAAGGGTACATCAAGAATCCTAGCCAGGGTCTGGGCAAGAATGGTTTTACCACTTCCGGTACTCCCTATCATAAGTATGTTAGACTTTGACAGTTCAGTGTCATCTTTTTCTCTTAGAATCTTCTCGGAGTTTGTTATTCTCTTGTAGTGATTATACACGGCAACCGCCAAAGTTTTTTTAGCACCATCCTGCTCTATGACATACTCATTGAGCAAATCCAATATGTCCTTCGGTTTTATGCTCAACCTAGAAAAGTCAAAATCTGGTCTACTAGACTCATTCTGCACGACCTCATAGCACAGAGATACGCAGGAATCACAAATATTTACTCCTGGGCCGGCTATAAGTTTTCTCACTTCCCTCTGAGTTTTTCCACAAAATGAGCACGACAACACCCCCCCCTTACTTCCTTCCACCATGACAACCACCTCTAACTAGTTAAACGAAAGAGCCACCACCAATGGTCACTCTATAAAGTTTGAAAACCACCCTGCTAGTGATTATATATTGTTCTAAATAAATTGTCTACCAATTTGTTAAATTCGATTCTTTTTAGCACTATTTTTAGCGTTTCTTCAAAAGTTTTGCTAAGTTTTTCATTCCGACCTAGCACATCTGCAAATGTCCCGTAGTCACGATTATTGATTCTTATGGTAGCTAGACCTATTGGACTATCAGCTCCACTACCACCATCACTACTGTTTTTCATAATTCTTATATTATTTTCTATAAGCTTCACCAGTTTGCCCCTTACTCTAGAATTTGACCTCGCTGCACTGGGGATCTCACTAACTTTGGCTTTTTCGGTATCAAATGTGTTTTTAATTTTAGCGTCCGATAGGTCAATATCCTCATAGTCCTGCAGTCTACTAACCATTGCCGTGAGTCTGCCATTTGAGGAACAGAATTGCTCTAGCAAACGCAGATGACTTGAAAAATTTTCACCATTCTCCATAGATCTTTGGATTCTGTTGAGATTCATCAGAACTTTAACACTTCTATCCTGCCCCTCGACTGTGTGGCTTTCCAGTTTTACCAACCTTCCTTCGGATATCTCCAGACTTCTAAGAATTTCATCTATTCTGTTTTCTAGGGAAATTATCTTTCCACGCAAGTATTCACCATTCTCTAAGGTACTTTCAATTTTCGCTTTGACGATTTCATACTTTTTAGTAAGATCCCCATAGAAGAGTGCATTTCTTCTACTCAAAGATAGTAGCAGCGCGACCAGCGAGGCTAAAGCCAACATAGCTAGCACAATCAGTAGAGGAACTAGACTGCGAGTACCCTCCTTTGATACATTTTTTTTCCGATCTTCTGCCATAATTAATCACATGCTGTTAATAATTTGTGATAAGACTCACTAAAACCGTTTAGCTGGTACAAATCTATCAAATTCTTTCCGTTCGCATACTCGATTTCGACACTGAAAAGTGCAGCCTTTCCCAGCTGCTCCAGTATACTTTGGTCATCAAAGGAGCTGAAAGTCCAGGCTTTGTCCTCATAAACAGAAACCGGAAATTTCCTTCCGGCAATATTTATCTCGGCCTTCATTATTTCATCCGAACTAATATGCCCATGGGATAAAAATATTTCCGTTATGCCATTTTTTCCATTTTTTATGATGGTAAAAAAGGACTCGCCCCTTTGGTTGAGATTATCATATCTCCTATTTGGGAGGGTCATAGTAAAACAGACCGCTTTCTTTTTCTCCTCATTAAAAATCCTAAACAGGGACCACTCTCCGAACAGAGCTATAGGCCCGCCGGTGGAGCAAATGCCTAGATCTGGAGTTATAGCAAACATCAGGAGGGTAATGAGGATACCCAAAACCAGACATCTAAGACGCCAAACCCGCACTTTCCTCCACCAACATTTGCACTCAGGCCCGCTGGTTGGATCATAAAAAATCCACCTGGGGCCATCACTGATAATGGACATCCTTTTTTCCGTCGATATTCCTGAAAATAACATTCGTTGACTTTAGTAGTCTTTCCACAGCATCTCTGCTATTTTGGTCCATTATGTGGCCACTGGTATCAAACTTATCATAGACAATTTCTTTGATTCCAGCCTGGAGCAGGTTTCTGAGACAATTTGGACAAGGCGCATGGGTAACATAGACTCTACAATCCTTTAGCGATCTTTTTGCAGCTATTAGAGAATTCATCTCGGCATGGACAATTAGCATATACTTCTGAGGTCTCTCGAGAGTCATAAATTCCTCTTTGCAACCAGATACAAAATTATTACAGCCAAAGGATACAGGTTCATAATTATCCGCAACAATAACACAGCCCACCTTAGTGGATGGATCCTTAGATTTTTTGGAAACAGTGCTAGCCACGGACATAAAATAATTATCAAATTCGTACACAAATATACCTGAAAAAGTTAAGAGTTGTCCGGGGTAGACTACATAAAACGTTTATAAAATCAACGGAAATATTATATCCCACTTCAGGACTGCCAACTCTATATAAACTTTTAAAATCTAACCCTGTAACGTTAGTCCAGGTTAGTCATAGGGGGTTGGTTCTACGTGTGTCGAAGGTGTAAAATATAAACGAAGTGGTATAGTAGTGGTAAACAAAGGAATTACTCTGTAGAGATTGCAGAAGAACTTTTAGAGAAGGAAAAGATAGAAGAGTAAAATACTCCGAAGAGAAGATAATTAGGAGTTCTAAAGCGCTCTACCTGGAGAAAATAGGTCTGAGAAGTCTGGAAAGGCTAGAGAATGTACCTAGTCCACCTATACTGAAATGGTTTAGAAAATTTGATGGGAAGGTTAGAAAAAACCTAGAGGAGGCAAGAGAAGGAACTGTGGAGAAAAAGAACATAGAAGTATTAGAAATAGGTGAGATGGTGACTCAAATGAAAAAAGTTCATCTAACCCAACAAAATATATTCCCGAAAGTATCTAGACTAGAGAAAGAAATATAGAAACACCAGATTCTTCAGCAACACATAGCCAGTAAATCTGAAACCTGCTTTATAGAATCCATAAACCCGAGAATTAGAAATTAACCTAGCTAGACTCAGCAGGAGAACCAGAAAATTCAGCAAATCTGATAATAGTATATAGAAAATGGCAGTCCCCAAAATTTTTTCAAAAAATATATTGCTTGTAATTCATTTTGTGCTATCATCCTGGGAGAGTAAAGTTTTCTTAAAAAAATTAGGAGTTTTTATGTATGAAGAAATGAAGAGAGCCCTGGAGGGTAGTGGTCTGTTCAAGACTGTGGTGCTAACTGCCTCTGACAGGCAACAGACTCAAGAGCTGATTGTCGATGGTAAGCCCATAGAACCTATGAGAGGAGATGAGTTTGCCGAGGTCTATTGTGTCCAGGATGCCGCCCAGAGAAAGTACATGCTGAGGGTACCCAGATCCGATGGAGTTAACAAGAATGAGCCCATCGATGGGAATACTGTGTGCAGAGATCTGGAGGAGAAGAACCACTGGATATCACCGCTGGGGAAGAGAGGTCATATCGCACCATCGAAGACCTGTGACATTCTAGATATAGTTCATATTTACAAGATTGATGCAGCTAGGAGCATTACCATATCGGAATACTGTGAAAAAACACTTGCCGAACTGAGTTCCGAAGAAGCCAGGAAAATACTCAGAGATCCGCACAATATGATGTGTATACTTAGTATGCTGGATCATTTCAAGAAGGAGAAAATTGTTCATTTCGGTTTGAATCCCAATAGTATTTATGTCAGAGACTATAATAATCTTATTTATATCGAAAGAGCCTATAACAGCGGATATGGTAATACCCTTGCCTTAGGTAATTTTGAACTAATGAGAAAAAATCCCGAGCAAGTGCCAGCATGCTTAGAGAATTGTGCTGCAAATGATTATTTTATCGCACCTGAAGCTATGAATAGTGAGACATTCGATAGGACCGACCTGTGGTCTTTAGGAATTATACTTTACCAGACATTTGTGTCCAGGGATGGACATTTTTTCAAGAATCTTGAGAAAATCAGTGATGGACTATCCAAAATGTCGAACCCGTATGAAGATCTAGACAGGGGCGACAAACTCTTTAGGATTTTAAAGTCTCTGGTCAAGGAGACTTTGTCTCCGGACGCTGAATTGCAGAAGGCACTGGAACTTGCTAGGAAATTGATTAATTGTTGTTTCTATAATATGTATGCTCGGAGAGAGGTAGAATATGGCCTTACAAAAATTCTGAGAAGTACGGTGAACATTTTTCCCAAATATCTCTACAGCAGATACGGAAATCATGGCATAAACCAATACTACAATGAGCACTACAATTGCCATACCGAGGGAAAAAACCGTGTTCCAGGCCTATCCCTGACCGAAACAACTCTGGACGATTTGATAGTTGGCGGTAATAAAGTTGTTGAGATTGATAGAAATATGCAAAGAGGTATTTTTAAAGTTTTTAGCGAAAAAATGGACAAATATCTTGATGTTATAGTTTTTCATCAAGATGTTAAAAACGCTATAAGTAGTGATATTTTTAGTTATCTTCCAACCGTCAATGATGCTTACAGACATCCATGTCTATCGTCCATGCCGAATATGGTCACATCGGGCAGGCACTACATTATACTGGATAATTCTGAACTGAAGAGCTTAGAGGAGATCGAATCTATTCCAAAGTTTATGGACACAGAAGTTCTCGGAAAGCTACTGTCATCCTTGGCGGAACTTCATAGACTTGAAATACTTCTCGGGTATGTAAGCACTAATAGCATTGGCTTTGACGAAATAAACAAAAATATGGTGATTAGAGAACTTTACAATCTGAGAGACTATGGCGACTTTCTTGATCGTCACAATGACGATGTGAAAATAGGATCAGCTGAACACCCATATCTGGCCCCGGAGATTCTGAGGGGAGATCACAAATATAAGAATGAGCATGAGATATACTCTAAAAAGTCCGACATATATGCTCTGGGAGTGCTGTTATACCATATGGTCACAGGGTCATTGCCCTGGGAGGATGTACGTGGATCCAAAAATAAAGTCAGAGAGCAGCTGTCACATTACCTGACAGACCAGGTACTGGTCGAAGTAATCTCAGCGATGATGGAACCCAACCCCAACGAAAGACCTACGGTGTACGAACTTCTAACACACATGGTAGATAAAGTGGAAGAAGACGTGGAAGAAGAAGGAAGAAAGAAAGAATAAATAGAAAAAATAGAGAGAAAGAATGGTTTCTTCTGGGTATGAAGCCAATGTGTGTTGAAGGACTGAAGAGAGAAAAAAGGGAAGAGGAAATAATGAGAAGGTATTTGGTAGGAGAAAAAGAAAAAAGAGCGCTTGAACAGAAACATGGATGGGAAGTGTGGGGAAGAAGTGGCGATGAACATGATGCAGAATATCTGTGTAACAATGGTATCGTGGATATTACTAAAGAAGACCTCAGGGGCCCAGATTTGCCGAATCTATTCAAAATTCTGGGGCTTCCCCAGAAACCTAACGAGGACATTGGAGTAAAATACGAAGGGCCATTCATATGGAATGTGCACACTAGCAAATTCATAGAAGTACGTTATGGAATGGCGGAATTAAAATATCTGAATAGAAGAAATGGAAATGAAGTAGGCCATTTTCTTGGTGGTTTTGAGAATAATAAGGTTGTCTATGGTAGATTTACTGTGTCTGGGTGGGGAAATTTTTTCTACTGCGAAGGAGAATTTAATTCTGATGGTATACCCGTAGGAGAAGGAACCATGAGAAAGATGTCGGAGGGTGGAAGATTTACCTATGAGGGTCTCCACATAGATGGCAAAGAAAATGGTAAAGGCAGGATCACTGATTCAAATGGTTTCCAGTATAAATGCTCTTTCAAAAATGGTGTTGAAACTCTTCAGTCCAAAACCGAATATTTAAGATGCAGGTCTCTAAAGTTTCTTGGTTTTGGCTCTGTGGATCGTAGACTTGCAGACATAGATCACCTGAATCCAAGCGTCTTTAGGCGAGAAAATTATAAACGAATTGAAGAAGAGTTCGACGAAATTGTCTATAGAAATGAGACAAAAAATATGGAGTTTTAGAGTTTTCTATAGAACTTTTTCAAGTCGCTTTTTCGTCCAAATTTCTCCCTGATCCAGAGAATTGACAGGCAGACTCAAATAGGCAAAGAAAAGATAGGAAAGAAAAACCGGGGTATAATGGCTGTCACACCGTCCTATGGGAATAGGCCAGACATATGAGAAACTGAGCTATTATCTGTGACTTTCTCATATTCCTATACTCCGGTGTGATTCTGTCAAAGCTGAAAGTCTGTTCCCCCCTCGGACCACAGGTTCGGGGGAAATCTAACCCCCTCCTTTATCCTTCCCTAGTGGTTCTCACCGAGGGTTGAAATTCTTTTCCTCCCTCAGGTTTCAGAGAAACTCGGGGGAGGGTCAGGGTGGGGGTTAGTAGAGCTGATTCTTGTCGTCCTTACATCAAACCTGTGGGTTCGGGAAGGGGAGGGGAAAGTATGTGCCGGTCCTATAATAATATACTTGCTGGTGGTTTTAGTCTGGGAGTTCTCTAGAATACACTAACCGTGTAATAGTTTCCTCTGAGAATAATATTAATGACTAGCTGTGGTCCAGAGTTTTCTAGATAAAGTCAACCCATGGATAAGCGATTCCGTCCCTTCATTTGGCTATCTATAGCTCACTATAAACGACTACATCTCCTTCAAAAAATAAAAGACAAACAACCGAAAGACAACAAAATAGATCTATTTTTTGTTGTTCTATCTGCTAACTCTTGCTGTTTTTGTCATCTTCCTGTGGTTTTTTACCATTTTCTGGGGTAAATTTGTCTTTGACAACATTACGATACTCTAGAACCAGAAGTCTTTCTGGATTAGGACAGACGGTCTGCTCAGCCGCGGTGAAGAAAGAGTTTTTTGATAACTTTTCGGTATCCCGTACTTTGTATCCCATACTTTCTCTAGAAGGGTGTTCTGATTCTGGAGGTAGAGTGGTCCAGATCGGCATTACTATCCCTCACGTTATTATGCTCTATTGCTATCAGATGGCAACTATGTTTAGAGATAATGGTCTTTGCTAGTCTTCCCTCTGAATGTACCTTGATTTTCTGGGTTATTTACTTTTTTGTTTGTGGAGGTATGTATATCGCTATATTTCAAAGGTACGTCGACATGATAGGATATGATTTCAGAGCAACGGAAGAAAAGTGGCAAAAATATTGGAAGGCAACGAATAGCTTTCGCTTCAACCCAAATGATCCAGGAAAGAAATTTTATATGTTATCAATGTTCCCCTATCCGTCCGGAGAACTCCATGTGGGGCATCTTAGAAATTTTGTGATAGGTGATGTGCTGGCTAGATTTAAAAGGATGCAGGGCTACAGTGTTCTCCATCCAATGGGAGCTGATGCCTTCGGACTACCAGCAGAAAATGCTGCTCTGAGACATCAAATTCATCCAGAGGAGTGGACCCGAGGAAATATTGGCAGTTTTATAGATAACATGGAGAAACTTGGCCTATCCTATGACTTCTCTAGATTCTTTTCCACTTGCTTTCCGGACTACTATGGAAAACAGCAGCAACTCTTTAAGGAATTGCTTAAAAACGACTTGGTTTACCGTAGAGAGGGTTTTGTCAACTGGGATCCGGTTGACCAGACCGTTCTGGCCAACGAGCAGGTTATAGATGGCCGAGGTTGGCGCAGTGGCGCCCGGGTTGAGAGAAAAAAACTGAATCAGTGGTTCTTTAGAGTGACAAACTACGCCAAAGAATTGCTTGAGGATATAGACAAAAAATTGCAAAACTGGCCCGAAAAGGTCAAACTTATGCAGAGGAACTGGATTGGCCGAAGTGAAGGGGCATTGATAGATTTCGCAATCCTAGATGGTGAAAATGAAAAAATAGCCGTCTACAGCACCAGACCTGAGACCCTCTTTGGAGCTAGCTTTATTGCTCTATCTTCAGATCATCCACTAGCAGAGAGATTAACTAGGAATAACCGGAAGATCGCGGATTTTGTACTGGAGTGCCGAAGGACGGCAGTGAATGAGGAAACCATTGAGACGGTAGAAAAAATAGGTATAGATAGCGGCCTGGAAGTCGTCCACCCTCTGGATCCGAGCTGGCGCCTACCTGTCTATATAGCTAACTTCGTTCTCTCGGATTATGGCACCGGTGCTCTGTTTGCCTGTCCCGGTCATGACCGGAGGGACTATGAATTCGCAAGAAAATATGGTCTGCCGATCAAAAAGGTTGTCGAAGGTGGAGATCTGCCCTTCGAAGGCGATGGTATCATGATTAACTCTGATTTTCTGAATGGGCTGGATACAACAAAGGCTAGGGAAAATATCATAGACAGAATTGAACGATTGGGCCTTGGATCTAGAAAAACCAGTTATCGACTAAGAGACTGGGGTTTCTCCCGGCAGAGGTACTGGGGCTGCCCAATTCCGGTGGTTTACTGTGATAGATGTTCTATGGTACCTCTGGAGGACAGTGATCTTCCTCTGGAGTTGCCCAAGGATGTGGAATTCACCGGCAGAGGCAATCCACTGGCAAATCATCCTAGTTGGAAATATGCCATCTGTCCGAAGTGCGGAGGCAGAGCTCTGAGAGAAACTGATACTATGGATACCTTCGTAGACTCTTCCTGGTATTTCCTGAGATATCCTGAGTTGACAGACAAAGAACCATTCAATGCGAAACTATGTGAAGAGATGTTGCCGCTTGACCAATATGTTGGAGGTATTGAGCATGCTACCATGCATCTGATCTACTGTAGATTTTTTACCAAGGCTCTGAGGGACTGTGGTTACTTCAAAATCGACGAGCCAGTCAACCGGCTGTTTAACCTAGGTATGGTCTGTCATCGGGCTTACCGGAGCAAAACTACCGGAGATTGGATCTATCCCGAAGATGTGCAAGAGAAGGTGGGAAAATATTACAGTAAAACTAGCGGAGAAGAACTCAACTGTGATGGTGTTATAAAAATGAGTAAATCAAAATCCAATGTGATCGATACACGGAAAGTAATTAATGTCTACGGCACAGACGCCGTGAGAATGTTTGTGATGTCCGACAGCCCGGCAGACAAAGATTTTGAATGGACTCAGGATGGCCTGAGGGGTTGTTATAGGTATATTAGCAGACTCCATGGCATGCTCCCAGTCCTGGACAAGAAATATGACTTTAACCTAGATTCCAAAAGTGAGATAGCCAGATATACTCACAGAGTCATCCGAGATGTGACCCGTAACCTGGAGAATTTTGAATTTAACCGAGCCATTGCCAAAATAAGAGAGCTCACGAACATGCTGGAAAAGGCTAAAGCAAAAACCGCTACCGACGAACAACTCCGATTTTCAGCCCTAGTTATTGCCCTGAAATTGCTGAGCCCGTTCACTCCCCACTTCTGCTCCGAAATGCTGGAGATTGCCGGGATCAGCGATTTCTCTTGGCCAAATTATGATGAAGAGCTTGTTCGAGAGGAGGATGTTGTCATGGCCGTTCAGATAAACGGTAAACTACGAAGCACCGTATCTTCTAGGAGGGAGGCAACGGAGGAGGAGGTTATCGCCCTAGCCAAGGGCAACCCTAATATTCAGCGGTACCTTGAAGGGAAACGAATCGAGAAAGTGATCGTCGTTCCATGTAGAGTCATCAACCTCATCACCCAGAGCTAAGAACGTACTGCCCCCGAGCCACTCGAGATAGAGCCTACAACGAGAGGTGGCGGCACGACGCCTCCCGTCGTACCGTCTCTACTTTAGTTTGGGAAACAATGACTTCCCACTGTCCTGAAGCTACCTTTTTTTTGCTGCAGTTTTTTTACTAGACAAACCACCCTTAATCTCCTCTTTAAGAGTCTTTCCCACTGAAAATCTGATTTTTTTCGATGCTGGGATCTTGATCTCCTTACCAGTCTGGGGATTTCTACCAGTCTTTGCTTTCGTGTCTATGACACTAAACGTACCGAAACCTATCAGGGTAACTTTGTCTCCTTTTTTTAGGGCTCTCTTAACGGTTTCTATAAAGGAATCTATTAGTACGCCCGCATCTTTCTGCAGGCAACCGGTCTGTTCCGCTATCGCTTTTACTATGTCGATCTTGTGCATACTGTCCGTCTTTATTAATAATGGCCAGCTAGTCTCTCCTAGCTAAACTGGGACCGATTCTAGAATGTAATATCAGTAAAATCAAGTAATAGACGAAAATTTTTTAAATATGTCAACCTTTGATTAGGTATCAGCCAAAAAATAGCTTGATTTTCAATGATTTTTGGACAACCCGACACTCTCCAAATATACCGAAAAGTAGCACTCAGGGGGAAATTAAAAATCAGATAGAACCGCTTCCACTGCGCTTCAATTTTCTATTAAAAAAACGCATTGCCAGACGCTACCAGATCAATCAAAAAATAAATTCCTCCGTGCCCAATGAAGGAGGAACAATTAGGTAAAATTGATACCACTGATCTACGCCCTCTACTCCAAAACTCTAAGAGAATAGTGAAATTCCGGTATTTTCTCATATCCCAGACCATCCACTAATAGTTTCCTAGTCTTCATGGTACACCCCTCACAGCAAACGCTTCCACTGCTGGCCAGGAGGCAGTTCCAAAGCTCCAGAACATATAAGATCCCAGATATTCCCAGATATAGTTTTTCAGGAAGCAGGCTAGCTAAGACAACGCAAGACAAAACTCTCTAGTTCCAACTGGGGATCTAGGGAACTAAACTTGATATTTTTTTCAGTAATGACCAGCTGTTCCAGTAAAAAATTTATACTCTCCGGTACCCACCTTTTCACGTAGTGCTCCAGAGAAATCTGGGATTTCCAAAATATTCTCTCGATTTTAAATATGTCTCCCAAATTTTTACCTTCACTAAGCATAAAACATATTCTCTGGACCAGGAGAAAGTGTCTGACCATGGAGCGTAGTAAAACTATTGGTTCTAAGCCCTCTCCAAAGATTTTGTTCATCGCCCGGATGGCTTTTTTTCTGTCAAAGTTGCAGAAACTCTCAAGAAAGTTGTCCAGACTTATGGTCGAAGTGTCCACCAGGCAATTCTGTACATCGTCCATAGAAACATTTCTATTCTTTTCATCTTTGTAGAGATCCAACTTCCGAATCTCATTTTCCAAGGTTGTGCTACCACCACCGAGATTACATATGTATTCCACAACATTTTGGTCTGCGCATAGATCATATTCCTTTAGTTTTTTCCTAACAAAACTACTCAGATCGGCCGAAGTCTCCTCGTAGCAAGCAATACAGGCCATATACTCTGATTTTTCAGCATATTTTCTGAGGGATGAGCTGGCTTCCAGAGGACCTGAGGTGATCAAAATGAAATTCCTATTGTTTTCCAGATCAACATTTTCGAGCAGTTTTTCCAGATGTTTCGTGAATAGATTAGCATTTGTCAGTAACCTAAGCACAAAGAGAGTGTTGCTAGAAAACATAGACGTCGCAACAAATTTTTCAGCCAGAGCGCCCTCATTCCCTTTTAGATCTTCAGGAGCTACACTGGTAATTTCGTATCCTATATCCTTGAAGAGGCTAATGGTTTCTCTAAATCTCAGACCAAGAGACGAATTGACCTCACCGCAGAGGAGTGCAGCTCTAAACCCACTGCCTGAAAGATTTCCTATAGTGCTAGCGGCACTTCTGTTTTCTATCTTCACAATCTATAGCATTCAGCCCTGAGATCCGTTTTTTTCTATAAAAAGACCGGCATTTAGAATGGTCTGTTCATCGAAATGTTTTCCTATCAAATGTACTCCCATTGGTAAATCTTTGTGGTCAAACCCAATGGGCACAACCAGACCCGGCAGACCAACCATGTTAACTGGACAAACAAAAAGATCATTTAGATAGTTTGACTCCATATTTTTGAGTTTTTCAGCCTCTGTGGGTTTAAATGGAAAGGCTGTCTGGGGTGTGGCCGGAGTCATAATGAAAGATATTTGGGATAGACCTGCCAGAAACTCGTTAGCCAACTTTCTTCTGACTTTTTGAGCCTTTAGAAAGAATTTTTCATAGTTCTCCGAAGAGGAAAAAAAATAGCCAAGTAAAATTCTCTTTTTTATATTGTCACAGAATCCTTCGGATTTTGACTTTAGATAGAGATCTTCCAGAGATTTTAGTTTTTCTTTAGATCTATGACCATATCTGACTCCGTCGTATCTGGCCAAATTTGAGGCTAGCTCCGTGTAGGAGAGAACCGTATAGAGTTCCGGAACGTAGTCGATGGTGGGAATGGATATCTCTATGATCTCATAGCCGTCTCGACGAAACATATCCAAAACCTCGTAGAACCCATCATAGATGTCTTTATCAACCTTATCATCGAGCCCCAGGAATTGTTTGATAACACCAATTTTTTTGGATTCCACCGCTGGTCTTAAATTTTCGTAAAAATGAGTAGGTGTCCCTCTATGACTCGTTGAATCTTTTTCGTCATGGCCACAGACTATATCCATAAGATAAGCCGCATCTTCAATGTTCTTAGTCAGAGTTCCTGTTTGGTCAAAGGAACTTGCATAGGCAACAACACCGTATCTTGATATTCTTCCATAGGTTGGCTTCAGACCGACCAGGTTACATAGTGCCGCAGGCTGACGCACAGAACCACCGGTGTCTGTTCCTAGAGCTGCTAGACATAGATTTGCTGCCATTGCAGCTGATGATCCACCGGAACTGCCTCCAGGGATCAGGTCTCTATCATCCCCTCTAGCCCTATAGGGACTCACCGAGGGACCAAAGCAACTGGTAGCGGTAGTTGAACCGCAGGTAAATTCATCTGTATTTGTCTTGCCAAGCATTATGTAGTTCTCATCACTCAGTTTCTGGGTAACCGTCGATTCATAGGGAGGGATAAAGTCACTCAGAATCTTGGAGCAAGCCGTTGTTCTTATGCCCTTGGTACAAAAAACATCTTTGACCCCCATTGGCAGACCTTCCAACTTTCTAGCTGTCCTATTGGAAAGATTAGAATCAGATACTTTTGCCCTCTCCCTGGCATGCTCAAATGTATCCAGAATAAAGGCATTTAGATGTCTGTTTCTTTCTATATTTTCGATGAAGGCATCCACCAGCTCAATACTCTTCACCTCTCTGTTCAGAAGTCTTTCTCTCGCCTGGAGCAGAGTTAGTTTCAATAGTTCTGACATCTTGCCTAACTCTCTATCATTTTTGGGACAACGAAGCAGTTCGACATTGTCTGAGGAGAACATTTTAGGAGCTCTTCACGTCTACCCCCATCAGAGACAATATCTTCATAGACCTCCAGTCTAATATCGTAGGGATTAGTCATTGGTTCCAGCCCATTCGTATCCACTTCATAGAGAGTTTTAACCTGAACTATGTCCGAATTCACTAAATTCATTATATTCTCCCGGTCTTTTTCTTTTATTTCTATCATAGCCAACTTTTCTAACCTCTGCAGCTTTTCCTTGTCCATCCAACGTACTAAATATATGTAATACAACCACGGTATTACCACATATTTTAAAATCAAATTAACTTTTGGGTTTCTCCACAAGTTGCTGCATTCATCTTTTTATTTCAAATATTCCTTTCCACCCAACCCAGAAATCGGAAACCTGCACTAGAGACATGGTCTAATTGCTTCTAGCCCCGGAATTATTCCGGTCCGGCAGTTTTCATCATAATTGTTGTGATCTACTTATTTCCTCGCTATCCTCACCCTTTCTCATCTCACACCCATAAGGGCTTCCTGCAAATCCTGAATTAAACCTAAAAAACGGGGAAATACATTTGGAGAGACATAAAATTATACCGCTGGTACTAAATCTATGGAGAAAAGAATTTGATAGTTAGATAATTGTGTGTCTAGATAATCTGGCAGCACTCAACAATGACTGTCATAAAAAAGAAAGGACTTATTGAAAAGAGCATATCGTCTGCTAATCGTCCAGTCTCAGAGCTGCCAGAAAGGCGCTCTGAGGAATTTCCACGTTGCCAATAACTTTCATGCGCTTCTTACCTTTTTTTTGTTTTTCTAATAGCTTCCTCTTCCGGGTCACATCACCACCATAGCATTTGGCTAGCACGTCCTTCATGTAGGCATTTATGGTTTCCCGGGCGATTATTCTACCGTTCATACCAGCCTGGATAGCTATTTTAAACATTTGCCGAGGAATAAGATTTTTCAGCTTTTCGCAGAGCGCCCGTCCCCGGGATTCGGCTCTGGATCTGTGCACTATGAAGGAGAGGGCATCGACAGGTTCTCCGTTTACAAGAATTGACAGCTTTGTCAGATCTCCCTCCCGGTAGTCCAAAATTTCCCAGTCGAGGCTGGCGTAGCCACTGGAGTAGGATTTCAGCTTATCGTAGAAATCGTAAATTATCTCGTTCAGGGGCAACTCGTAGATAAGCATGGCTCGCTCTCCTACAAAGGTCAAAGAGCTCTGAATTCCTCTTCGGTCAGCGCAGAGCCTTAAAATGTTACCTAGATATTCCTCAGGAACCATCAGGGTGGCCTTCACCCAGGGCTCACATATTTTTTTCAAATACTGGGGTTCTGGTAGGTCCGCCGAATTATGTACCTCAAGATAATCTCCGACTTTGCTAGCAACCAAATTTTTGGGCATATTGCCTGTATAAACCCTGTAGACAACGGAAGGGGCTGTGATTATCAGATCTAGGTCAAATTCTCGTTCGAGTCTCTCCTCGACGATTTCCAGGTGCAGAAGTCCAAGAAAACCACATCTAAAGCCAAAACCTAGAGCTGACGATGTCTCCGGTTCGAAAACAAAACTTGCATCGTTGAGATGCAACCTGGCTAGCGACTCTTTAAACAGATCATAGTCCCCGGAATCTGTCGGGTATAGGCTACAGAAAACAACCGGTAGATTGGCTTTGAAACCGGCTAGTGGTTTTGTTTCGTTATCACCGGCCAGAACTATGGTATCTCCTATGCGACAATCGGCTACCTGCTTTATCTGTCCTGTGAAGAATCCAATCTCCCCTGCAGCTATAGTCTCAACCCCAACTCTTTTGGGAGTAAAGAAGCCAAGGGTTTCCACCTGGTAGAGACCGTTGGTGGCCAACATTTTTATTCTGTCGCCTCTGCGCAGAGCACCGTCTATCACTCTAATTAGAACTACAACACCAAGGTATGAGTCATACCAGCTGTCTATAAGCATTGATCTTAGAGGCATCTTGACATCGCCCCGGGGAGCCGGAAGGTCATGCACCACTGCCTCCAGCAAACTTTTTACTCCCTCTCCGGTCTTAGCGCTGATAAGAATAGCATCTCCTGCATCTATACCTATTATTTCCTCTACCTGATTTTTTGTTTTTTCCACGTCGGCCGATGGTAGATCTATTTTATTTAGAACTGGAATTATTTTATGATTATTTTCCAGAGCATGGTAGGTGTTGGCCAGAGTCTGAGCCTCGACACCCTGGGTAGCATCCACTAGAAGTAGGGAACCTTCACAGGCTGCAAGGCATCTGTTCACCTCGTAGGTGAAGTCAACGTGACCCGGTGTATCCATAAGATTTAGAACATAATCAGCTCTATCGTCAGACTTGTAGTCCAGCCTAACTGTCTGGGCCTTTATGGTGATTCCCTTTTCTTTTTCTAAATCCATAGAATCCAAGATTCTATCAGTTTTTTCCCTTTCGCCTATTATTCCCCCACAGTATTCAATAATTCTATCTGCTAGAGTTGATTTCCCATGGTCTATGTGGGCAATGATAACAAAGTTTCTTATTCTATCGAGGCTTGTCATAGTTCTCTAAAAAATGTCGAAGTTCGTAGGCCTGCATTCTACTTCGATTTCCCTATTGCTGATAGGTAGAAAATAACAGTTTCTGATAATTTATCAACTATTGGAACCTATGCTAAACTTGACAAACAATTTTTCATATCTGCATTGTATACCAGAAATTAAAAACTTTGGAGACAAATATATCAGAAAAGAAACAGTTCGCCGTAGTAGAAAGTCTCCAGAGTAAGAAGAGCGGAATTTGCCGTACAGTGTGATAAAACAGAGATGGGAAAACCTAGTAAACTACACCCCAGGGTAAATCATAGATTGCCTAGGGGAACTAAAGTGTGCACCAGACAATGGTCATCTAGGATCGAATCATTTTTATTAGAGGGCCTAACTATAACATTCACTAAAATATTACAGTTAAGTTATGATAAAATATACTAAACTAAGCGGCTGTAGAATAGAAAAAATGATAGGGTGTTTTCACCCAGACCTAATGGCTTCACAAACTGCTGAGCTTTCAGAATTTTATTTAAAGTCTTCTTTAGAGTAACTCTATCATTACTCACAGAGGTATAGTATTTCCTACCGAAAGAGCAGTACATGTCCACAAAGAACTTACCCACATCAACACCTATGAAAGCATTGATTTCACAAACTCTATCTTCATTTTTAAAAATACTAGACACAGAAAAACTCCCGTTTATTACTACTATGGTCTATAATTATTAACAACCCTGGCTGTAAAAAACCAGTTTTAGCAAGTTAATAGACCAAATAAATTGAGGGGCTGTGGAGATTGATCCATACATGCTGGAGTGAACTACACTCCATATGACTTGTCACAACCCCCCCCCTGACTCCAACAACATATCAATGGTTTTATAGTCAATGGTCAAGTAAAAGTTACCTAACTAGTTAGTAGGTTATAGGAGTTAAACTAATAACTTGTACGAATTATATGGAGTCCAAGCATGAAGAATTTTGACACAGCCAGAGTGCTTTAGAATAGAGATTTGGATTCCAATTTCCAAGCTAGCACCTAACCTGGCAACACTCTTTGGTTCAGAGTGATAGCAGACGGATATGGATTCAGAAGAAAATCCTCTACCAGTAGTTTCCAGACTGTCTTAGTCTCCACAGCCCATTGTCTCTTCACAAATTGATTCTCTAGAATCAGTTCCAGTGCCCACAGTTCCCCTTTTTTCCTCCTCCATCTTTTTCAGCAGAATATTTCTGAGTGTACTTTTGACAGGGCTGCCATTTTTTGGTATATAGATTCCTTCAACATTTCTACCGATAACTCCTCTGAAAACATCTCCATTGGTAAATGCGATTGATTTACTCAATCTGCTGTGGTCTACGTTGTTGAAGTAGTGGACATCAGGGAACCTATACTTCCTGTCCTTATCTCTGGAGAATTCTACAGTGTATTTATCTTCCTCGGGAAAAAGGATTAATTTTCCGCTAGGATTGTTTTTTATTCTATTATCCTCAAATGCTCCCTCGTAGCCAATTCCATTTGACCAGATGATTGTACCCTCTCCCTCTGGTCCTTTTCTTCTAGATTTAAAATACCCAAACTGTGTGACTCCATCTGGTCGAATATCGATTCCCCAGTCTGCTTCTGTGTATAGTTTATGTAGAGAGGTGACAAGCCCGGCTACAGCCATTAAAGCTCCAGACGTTACAGCTGCAAATGTAAATCCAGAAAATTTCATCAATCCAAATGCCCCTCCTCCTATCACGGCAACAGCTATCCCTGCGACTGATACGGCTATACCTATTCTTTCAGCGGTAGATGGATCATTGTAGAACACTCCGTCACCGACGCCGGGTTCATTGTAGTTTTTCGACATAAGTTTACCAGAAAAGGAGGAAGAATAAAAAACACTCCACACATCCCCAGCAAAACGCCCAGCACGCACACCAAAGGATGCAGTCTGGCCTCTGACTATCTCGCGGGAAGGTCTGCCACCGAAGAACTCGACACTGGTGCTATTAGGACTTCTGCTAACGCTGGCTATGCCCTGGTACCCCTCTGATCTGGCCCGGGGGACAGACACTAGGACAAGACAAAATAGAAAAATTTCTCTTAATCTATTATTAGACATTCTTCTTACCACAATATGGACAACAGCCAGTACACTATACATCTTCCCGTAGATTTTGTCAACGCCTTTATAGCAATCACTAGGCTTTGCCTACTAATCATTTATATCATCTAAGCCGTTTCCTCTTCTAATTTAGTGGTTCTACATATTTTTTGATGTCTCACCTGGATTAAACTATTGTGTATTCGCTGTAGCCACAGT